>JAGBAU010000098.1 GCA_017938785.1 Clostridia bacterium | reverse complement strand
GTCATGAGGGAACGGGCGTCTTCCTCCAGCTGGTGCATGCGGGCGGAAATCTCTTTGAACTGCTTGTATTCCGTCAGCTGTCGGATCAGTTCCTCCTCCGGTGAAAGCGCGCCCTCCTCCTCGGGCTTGGGCGGCTTGGGCAGCATGGCGCGGGATTTGATTTCCAGCAGGGTGGCTGCCATCTGCAGAAATTCGCTGGCGGAGTCCATATCCAGTTCGTCCACCAGCTTCATGGATTCCAGGTACTGTTCTGTGATTTCGCTGACGAAGATATCCTGGATGTCCAGCTTGGCGTTGGAGATCAGGGTCAGCAGCAGGTCCAGGGGACCGTCGAATTGTTTCAGGGATACGACGTACGGCATAGTTTACCTCGTTTTCAGAATAGGCCGGCCATGCGGCAGAGCATCTCCAGCAGAATACCTGCGCCGGAGATCACGGCGTCCACGGCGAAGCTGAGGATTCTGCCCAGCACGCCCGTGAACATCAGCAGATACATCACACCCATGGCGTTGCGGGCAACCTTCTGGCTGGCGAACAGATCGCGCTTGAGCAGCAGGTCGTTGAGCACATGGTAGCCGTCCAGCGGCGGAACGGGCAGGAGGTTGAAGATGGCCAGGGAGATGTTGACGTATACAAAGTATACCAGCATCTGGTAGATGTAGCCGGGGATGGTGCCCAGCATGGCGGAGATGAAATCCGGGTTCAGGTTTACACTGTAGCGCACCAGTTCAAAGAAACTCATCTGTCCGGTCTTCACGATGGCCAGGATGGCCATGGCGGATACTGCGATGAAGCCCAGTACGAACAGGATCAGGTTCATGGTGATGCCTGCCAGGGAAACCTTTAAATCGTCCTTGCGGTAATCGCGGAAGTTGTAGGGGTTTACCGGCACAGGCTTTGCCCAGCCGAAGCCCAGCAGGAGCATCATCAGCGTGCCCACCAGGTCCAGATGCTTGAGGGGATTGAGCGTCAACCGTCCGTACATGCGGGCGGTGGGATCGCCGCATTTGTCCGCCACCCATGCGTGTGCAAATTCATGGGCGGAGATGGCGAGGATGCGCCCCGGAAAGGCCAGCAGGAAAAAGCCCAGTGTGGCCAGGGGATCGGAAAACAGGGAAGATATATAGGAAAACAAATTGGAGCCTCCTGATTCAATTTCATTTATTATACCCCATTTGCATGGCCTTCGCAAGGGCAGCCGTTGCGCTCGGAGGCTGGGATATGGTATAATTCGGGCAGTGACAAATGATATGCCGGAGGGAAACAAATGCTGTACGCCATCCTGGGAATTCTCGCCTTTGCCCTGCAGAATACCTGCTGCAAGGAATACGGAAACCGCTATCCGGGCACGGTCTATGCCCAGTCCGTGATGACGGTGCTTTCGCTGGTGGTGGTTGTGGCCATCATGGCGCTGCTGGGCGGTGTACAGGCGCTCACCCCGGAGGGATACCTGATCGCCTTCCTGTTCGGCGTCTTCTTTGTGCTGACCCTCACCACCATGACCCTGGCCATGAACAGCGGTCACCTGGGCATTACGCTGCTGATTCAGAATTCATCGCTGATGGTGCCCACCATCTACGGCATGATCGCCTGGGGCGAGAAGATGACCGTCTTCAAGGGCCTGGGCATCCTGTTCATTCTGGCACTGCTGGCGCTGAGCGCCGGGGATGATACCACGGCGGCGGGCTCCATGAAGAACTGGAACAAGAAGAAGTGGATGCTGCTCACGGGCCTGGCCTTCTTCGGCGATGGTATCCTGGGCATCCTGCAGGGCATGATGTCCCGCGCCAGCGCGGAAACATCTTCTAATACCTTCACCTTCTGGACCAGTATCTTTTCCATCATTGTGGCGGGCGGGTTGTACATCTTCTTCCGCATGCGCGGCGAGAATGTGAAGCTCACCCGGGATAAGCGGGATTTGGCCATATTCGGCGGCCTGATTACAGGTATCGGCGTGGGCACGGCGGGCGGCAACAGCTTCAGCATCCTGGCGCTCACCCAGCTGCCGGGTCTGGTGTTCTTCCCCCTGCGCCAGGGCGGACTGGTTCTGGTGATGTGGCTGGTGGGCATCCTGCTCTACAAAGAGAAGGTGACCAAACGCGGTCTCATCATGCTTGCCACGGGCCTGTTGGGCTTGATACTGATTAACCTGGGATAATGGTATAATGATTAGGAATCCGTGTACGGATTCCGGGTCGGCGGGCGGAAGTTCGTAAACCGCACGCCGACAATCAAAAAGCAAAGGACGCTTATGCGTCCTTTTATTCTTCTTCATCCGGGGCGTTCAGGTCGCCGTCGGAGATATACCAGCGCTGGCGGTAGGCGCTGGGCGTGATGCCCTCATACCGCTTGAACAGCGAAATGAAATGACCGATGTTGCTGATGCCCACGTCCATGGCAATCTGGCTGATGGGGTGGGAGGAATTGCGCAGCAGCTGCTTGGCGCGGGTCAGGCGGGTATGGATCAGGTATTCGTTGGGGGAAAGGCCGATGCAGCGCTTGAATAGCTTCTGCAAATAGAATTTATTGATGGAAATGGAGCGGGACAGGTCATCCAGGGTGATGCGTTCTGCATAATGAGAGTTGATGTAGCTGCGGGCGTCGATGACATAGGCGGGCAGGCGATCCGCACCGTTGCGGCTGCCGGCGGCGTGGATGCAGTGGCTCATCAGCTGGGTGAGCATGGCGGAGGCCTGCACATCGTCGTTCAGGGTGTTGCCGCCTTCGTGGTAAAGCTTCATCAGGGAATCCAGGGTGGAACGGATGGCCATATCCGAACTGGGCTGCACCACGTTCTTGCCCTCGTTCTGGGCGAGGAACAGTTTATAATAGGCATCGCAGGGAGATCCGTAAAAGTGCACCCACAGCAGGTGACACTGGTCATGTCCCGGCGCGGTGCGGTAGTACTGGGGCTTGGAGCAGTCGATCCAGAAGATCTGGCCGGGGCGCAGGGTGTAGTGCTGGTCATCGTAGTCCAGCAGGGCTTCGCCGCTGATGCACAGCTTGATCAGGTAGGATGGCAGGTTTTCGCGGCTGGTGTAGTAGTCCGGACCGCAGTGAAAATCGCCCAGCTCCTGCACATAGGGAATGGAAGAACGGGCCGCCGGAGCAGTGGTGACCGTGAGCCAGGTGGAGTCTTTGGACAAGTCCAGATTGTAGCTGATTCTAACCTGCGGCATGGTTTTTCCTCCATATTTCCAGGCAAACGTTTGCAATATTGCAAAAAGCCAAGATTCCGTAATTATGAGCCAATACTTGAGAGTGACAAACATTGTCTTAACGATTTATACTATTATATATCAAAATATGCAAACATACAAGTGGGCATTATTTGGTTGAAAATGAAGGGAAAAGGAAGATATCTGCAAAAAACCATCGGATAGTGGAAGTCAATATTTCGAGATTACTTATTGCAAATTTCGGAATATTGGCATGGATGCAGGATCTTGTTTTTTCCGCGGCAGTTTCCCTGCGAAACATCAGGCGGAGGTAATGGCATGTCTGAATACATACTCGAACTCAATGACATCACGAAGATCTTCCCCGGCGTTAAGGCCCTTGATAAAGTACGCTTTAACCTGAAGGCCGGCGAGATCCACGCGCTGGTGGGTGAAAACGGCGCCGGAAAGTCCACTTTCATCAAGACGCTCACGGGCGTGCATCAGCCCGACGGCGGCGAAATCATCCTCAACGGCGAAAAGGTGGTCATGTCCGACCCCATCGTTGCCCAGAAGTATGGTATCGCAGCCATCTACCAGCACGCCGCATCCTATCCGGATCTGTCCGTTGCAGAGAATATCTTCATCGGCCATGAATTCAAAACCGGCCCGTTCATCAACTGGAACAAGGCCAACAAGGAAGCAAAGAAGCTGCTCGATTCCGTCGGCGCGGACTTCAGCCCCACCGTTTCGGTAGGTTCCCTGTCCGTTGCACAGCAGCAGCTGGTCGAAATCGCAAAGGCCCTGTCCATGAACGCCAAGATTCTGATCATGGACGAGCCCACCGCCGCCCTCTCCCGCCGCGAGAGCGAGGAGCTCTATGAGATCTCCCGCCGCCTGCGCGATCAGGGCACGGCCATCATCCTCATCTCCCACCGCTTTGAGGATATCTACGGCCTGGCAGACCGCGTAACCGTATTCCGCGACGCCCAGTACATCGGCACCTGGGATATGCCCGTGGACGAGCATGTTCTGGTGCACCACATGGTTGGACGCGAAATCACCCAGCTGTTCCCCAAGAAGAAGACCGAAGTGGGCGAAGAGCTGCTGCGCGTGGAGAAGCTCTCCCGCACCGGTTACTACAGAGACGTATCCATCAACGTACATGCGGGCGAAATCGTAGGCCTCACCGGCCTGGTCGGCGCCGGCCGCACCGAGGTTGTGGAATCCATATTCGGCATCACCAAGGCTGACTCCGGCGACGTCTACTTCCAGGGTGAAAAGATCACCGGCATCCAGCCCATCGAGGCCATGAAAAAGGGTCTCGGCCTGCTGCCGGAGGACAGACAGAAGCAGGCCCTGCTGCTGTCCTGGTCCATCAACCACAACATTTCCCTCTCTGTTCTGGAAAAGTGCCTGCACGGCATCTTCCTGAACAAGAATAAGGAATACGGCTTCTCCGACGACCTGAAGCAGCTGCTGGCTGTAAAGGCTCCGGACAGCCACACCCACACCGGCGCGCTGTCCGGCGGCAACCAGCAGAAGGTCGTCGTCGCCAAGCAGCTGGCCGCCGATCCCAAGCTCATCATCCTGGACGAGCCCACCAAGGGCGTCGACGTAGGCTCCAAGGCCCAGATTTACGAGATCATGTCGGATCTGGCCAGCAAGGGCATGGGCATTCTGATGATCTCCTCCGAAATGCCGGAGGTCATGAATATGTCCGACCGCATCTACGTCATGAGCGAGGGTAAGATTTCCGCCGAATTCCAGGCGGAGGGCCTCACCCAGGATACCATCCTCAAGGCAGCAATGCCCAAGAGCAAGGAATAAACGAAGGGAGCAGACGAAATGCAGACCAAAAAAGAGCGCAAGCCCCTGTACGCGCTGCTGATTGAGCATCGTGAGATTCCGCTGCTGGCGGTTCTCGTACTGCTTCTGATCGCGATCAGCATCCGCGTTCCGGGCTATATCCCCAAGTCCTACATGAACGTTCTGAAGAACGGTTCCGTCAACATGGTCATGTCCTGCGGTATGCTGTGCGTACTGCTGGTCGGTTCCATTGACATCTCCATTACCGCCATCCTGGCCTTCGTCGGCTGCGTGGCCGGTAAGCTGATGGGCCTCGGCATCATCCAGTCCACCTTCCTGATGTTCGCGCTGGGCATCGCCATCGGCGCAGGCATCGGCCTGGTAAACGGTCTGCTGATGAGCTACGGCCGCGTAATCTCCATCATCGTAACCCTGTCCACCAGCTACATCGTACGCGCGCTGATTCCCATGCAGTGGCTGATGGGTATGAACAAGATCAACCCCACCGACCTGACCAATGAATTTGCCTTCTTCCTCACCGGCAACATCTTCCTGGGTCTGCCGCTGCTGGTATGGATGGCCATCGTGGTCACGGTGCTCACCGGCCTGTTCCTCAAGTACACCCGTACCGGCCGCAATCTCTACGCCGTCGGCTCCAATGCCGATGCAGCTCAGATGCGCGGCGTGCACATCAACCGCATCAAGGTTCTGGCCCACGTGATCTGCGGCGCAACCGCAGGCCTGGCCGGCATCATGTGGCTCAGCTTCTACAACGCAGTTGAGAAGTCCACCGCCACCGGCAACGAAATGTTCACCATCGCAGCCTGCGTTCTGGGCGGCGTAAGCGTAACCGGCGGCTACGGCAAGATCACCGGCGTGGTCATCGGCGCCGTGATGATCGCCCTGATCGACAATGCCATCCCCATGCTGGGCATCGGCAACTCCATGATCACTGAGTTTGTTAAAGGCATCCTGCTGCTGTTCGCAATCCTGCTGAACGTCATCCTGCAGCGCATGGCCAACAAACAGGACCTGGCAAGGAGGAACATCTGATGAAAAAAGTAATCTCCTTCTTCAAGAGCTGGGAATTCTTCCTGATCTGCCTGCTGGCGGTTGTATGCGTCGTATTCAACCTGAAGGACTCTGCGAACCTGGCTGCCGGCCTTGCCAAGAAAGATGTTTTCAACTTTGCAAACATCATTAAGGGACTGCGTCCCTACATGCTGTATTCCTTCATGACCCTGGGCATGATGCTCATCCTGGCCCTGGGCGATATGGACATTTCCGTAGGTTCCATTGCTACCCTGAGCGTGGTTGTGCTAGCGGTTCTCTACCGCGCCTTCACCGAGAGCGGCATGGCCCTGCCGGTTGCCTTCGTGATCTCCATCATCTGCTGCCTGCTGTGCGGCGTGGTCTGCGGCCTGATCAACGGCCTGCTGGTTACCCGCTTCAAGGAGCTCTTCCCCATGATCATCACGCTGGCCACCCAGCTGTTCTTCCGCGGCTTCAGCTACCTGCTGATCGGCGGTGAAACCATCACCTTCAAGGATGACACCTTCAAGCTCCTGAAGAACCTGAACAGCCTGACCGACTGCGGTTCCTTCAAGCTGCCCGTGATGATTCCCATCTTCCTGGTGCTCGCCCTGGTGTTCTATGTATTCCTGCATCTGATGCCTATCGGCCGCAGAATCTTCGCCATCGGCACCAATCCCACCACTGCCCAGTTCTCCGGTATCCGCGTGGACCGCATCAAGGTGGGCTGCTATGTGGTTGCAGGCCTCACCAGCGCCATCACCGGCCTGTTCTTCGTAGGCGCAACCTCCTCCTCCGTTAAGGCGGATATCATGGATGGCTACCACATGTACGCCATCGCAGCGGCCGTTCTGGGCGGCTTCTCCACCGACGGCGGTAAGGGTAGCGTCATCGGCGCTGTGATATCCCTGTTCATCTTCGGTATCGTGAAGATCGGCCTGGGCACCCTGTTCGGATTTGCAGACAGCTCGGTTAACCTCTCCGTAGGTATCATCCTGATCCTGTCCGTACTGATCCCCAACATCTCCGAGGATATCAAGAACGCCAAGCGCGTGCGCAAGCAGCGCGCCGAGGCAGCCGCAAAGGCATAATCCTCAATCCCATCGTTTCCAATTTTGCCTTAGGGCAAAAAATTATAAAGGAGGATATTTTCCATGAAGAAAATCCTTGCACTCGTTCTGGTAGCTCTGCTGGTTCTGGCAGGCTCCGCAATGGCAGAAGCCAAGGCTGGCGAAGGCCTGCTGATTGGCGTTGTTTACAAGCAGTCTGGTAACGCCTACTTCCAGGCATCTGTAGAAGGCATCCAGAAGGCCGCTGATGAGCTCGGCTTCGAGTTCATGCACGATGGTCCCGACGATGGCTCCAACGACGGCGCTATCCGCATCATCGAGAACTACATCGCTCAGGGCGTTGACGCTCTCGTAATCTCTGCAAACGATCCCGATGCTCTGGTTGACGTTTGCACCCAGGCTATGGAAGAAGGCATCAAGGTCGTTTCCTACGACGCAGAAGTTGCTTTCCCCGGCCGCGACCTGGATGTTCAGCCCTCCTCTGCTAAGAACATCGGTCTGACCCTGCTCGAGTCCATCGCCAAGTCCGTGAACTACGAAGGCCAGATCGCCGTCGTTTCCGCTATGGCTACCGCTCCCAACCAGAACCTCTGGATCTCCTACATCGAGGAAGAGCTGAAGGCCAACGAAGCCTATAAGAACATCGAGTACCTCGGCGTTGTATACGGCGATGACGAGTATCAGAAGTCCTTCGACGAGACCCAGGCTCTGCTGAACCAGTATCCCGAACTGAAGGGCCTCATCGTTCCCACCACCGTTGGTGGCCCCGCTGTTTCCAAGTGCGTTCAGGATGCAGGCCGCGATGTTAAGGTTACCGGTCTGACCCTGGCTTCCGACATGAAGACCTTCATCGAAGCTGGCATCGCTGATGAGACCTTCCTGTGGAACCCCATCGATCTGGGCTACGTTGCATCCTATGCAGCAGTTGCTCTGGTTAACGGCGACATCACCGGCGCTGCTGGCGACGCTGTAACCGCAGGCGATTACAACCTGACCGTTGAAGCCAAGGACGATGCAGGCGCAACCATCCTGTACCTGAACAAGCTGAACTGCTTCAACACCGAAACCGTTAACGACTGGGTATCCATCCTGTAATTAATTGTTTCATCAAACCGCGGCTTATGCCGCGGTTTTTTTGCATTATCTCATGCAGGGTAATTGTGCCCAAATGTGTATTTTTGCAATTATTCCTGCAAATTTTTGCGGTTTATATTGACATCATGTATCGTGAGGGCTATAATATTATTATGAATGCAAGTAATATTGCATCATTTTTTGCGTCTTGGAAACCGAATTTGCATAATTGAACAAAGGAGATCAGAATCATGCGTATTGAACGGGATATGGTCGGCAGTCTCGAACTGGACGAAAATGTATACTATGGCCTGCAGTCTGTGCGCGCCAAGGAAAACTTTCACATCACCGGCAGAAAGCAGAGCAAGCGCTTCACCAGCTCCCTGGCACAGATCAAGAAGGCCGCTGCACTGGTAAACTGCGAACATGGAAACCTTCCGGCCCACATCCGCGACGCCATCGTGCAGGCATGCGATGAAATTCTCGCAGGTCAGTTTGCGGACCAGTTCATCACCGACCCCATCCAGGGCGGCGCAGGAACCTCCTATAACATGAATATGAACGAGGTGGTAGCCAACCGTGCCATCGAAATTCTGGGCGGCCAGAAGGGCGATTACACCGTTGTACACCCCAACGATCACGTCAACATGTCC
>JAGBAU010000097.1 GCA_017938785.1 Clostridia bacterium | reverse complement strand
GTACATCTGGCGCATGGTGCCGGGGGCGCAGGTAAGTTCAACATTCGCAGGCAGCTTGGCGAATGCAGCTGCCAGCTTTTCAGGTTCGCCGTTCTCGCCGTAGCCGAAGAGATACTGCTCCATGTGCCAGATGGAGAAATTCTCCAGGCCGGCCTGTTCAAATTCTGCCTTGAGGCCCTTCACGGCATCGATGGCTGCGCAGCGGTCACCGGTCATCTTGAGAACGAAGGTGGTTCTGGTCATTTGTATTTCCTCCTTAGAATTCGAAATCACAGGCCACGGATGCGCTGCGAACCTCGTGCATGCGCTTGCGCACGGGCTGATGTACGGGATGGGTCTGGTAGGCCTCGAAAGCTTCGCGGTTTTCGAACACGGTGATCAAGGCCAGGTCGTAGCTGCGCTCGCTGCCCAGGAAATCCGCGCCGGCTTCCAGATCGGTCATGCCTTCAATCCTGCCCTTCATGCCGTAAAAATTCTTTACCAGCTGAGGGATTTCAGATTTGTATTCATCCTTGATCTTGAACATTACGATATGGCGAATCATTGGTATTTCCTCCTCCTGCCGTCAGTTGGATGACGGCTCCCATTGGTCAATATCCATGATGCGGGGCACGATGTCCCGCTCGTCCACTTCCAGTATGCACATGCTGCCGCTCTTCAGCGCGCCGGGGTTCACCAGGAGCGCATTGCCCACCATGCCTGCAAAGGCCCGGTGGGTATGGCCGAAGAGTGTGCAGTCCGCCATATTCTCCTCGGCGTAGTAGGAAAGCCGGTCATAGCCGTACTTCACGCCGTACCTGTCCCCGTGCACCAGCAAAAAACGCTTGCCGCACAGGGTAAAGGACACCTCGCGGGCCTCCCTGGAATAGAAATCGCAGTTGCCCGCCACCAGCGCCACCGGAATATCCAGGTTCCTGCGCAGGTACATGGCGTCGTCCACAATGTCCCCCAGGTGGAACACATGGTCAATTTTTTCCGTTTTACAGTATTCAACGAAGCGCTGCAGGTGGTAGCTTCCGCCGTGGCTGTCGGATACGACGGCGATTTTCATCATGCCTCTTCCTCCAGCTTTTCGAGCAGCAGCTCGATGGCGCGTGCGCGGTGGGAAACGCCGTTCTTGGCGTCGGGATCGGCCTCGGCGAAGGTCATGTCCAGATCGTCGGAGTAGAACAGCGGATCGTAGCCAAAGCCGCCCTCGCCGCGGTACTCGTGCAGGATGCGTCCGCCGCACTTGCCGTAGGTGATGATGGGCGCATGGCCCGGGCGGCACAGGGCAACAGCCGCGCCGTAATGGGCGGTGCGGTCCTCGTCGGCCACGTTGGCCAGCTCCTTCAGCAGCAGCTGGTTGTTGGCCTCGTCATCGCCGTGCACGCCGCAGTAGCGGGCGGAATACACGCCGGGGCGGCCGTTCAGCGCGTCCACGCAGATGCCGGAATCATCGGCCAGGGTGGCGCAGCCGGTCATCTTCATCAGGGCTTCTGCCTTGATCAGTGCGTTCTCCTCGAAGGTTTCGCCGTTTTCTTCAACCTCCACGTTCAGGCCCATCTCGCGCTGGGAGTATACATCGTAGATATCGCCCAGGATGGCCTTCAGTTCACGCAGCTTGCCGAAGTTGTTGCTGGCCAGCACCAGCTTGGGCTTCTTGAAGAGCACCTCGGCGCGGTCGCCCATGGAGGCAAGCTGCGTGTCCATCAGTTCCTTCACGCCCTTTTCGGCAAGGTCCAGGAGCTTATTGAGCTCATCGCGGCTGTAGGAGCCGTGTTCACCGGTGCCCTGCACCTCAACATAACCCATGTTGCCCTTGGCATCGCGGGTCATGACCACGTTCATATCGGTTTCGGCGCGCACATCCTGAACATATTCCAGGTCCAGCGTGCATTCGCCGTCCACAACGCCCACAGAGATGGCCGCCACCTGCTTGACGATGGGGCTGTCGGGCATCTTGCCCTCGCGCATGAGCTTGGCCACCGCCAGGCACAGCGCCACGAAGCCGCCGGTGATGGAGGCCGTTCTCGTACCGCCGTCGGCCTGGAGCACGTCGCAGTCGATATAGATGGTGCGCTCGCCCATGCGGGAGAAATCGCAGGCGGCACGCAGGCTGCGGCCGATCAGGCGCTGGATTTCCACGCTGCGGCCGTCCTTCTTCAGGCCGTCGCGCTGCTTGCGCTGGGAGGTGGAGCCGGGCAGCATGGCATATTCCGCCGTGAGCCAGCCGGTGCCCTTGCCCTTCAGGAATGGCGGCACGCCCTCCTGGACGGAAGCGGTGCACAGAACGCGGGTTCTGCCGCAGCATACGAGCACAGAACCCGCCGCCATTTCGGTGAAATCAGGGATGATGCGAATTTCGCGCAGTTCATCACTCTTGCGAATGTTTTCCATCTTTGGTATTCCTCCGTATCATTCAAAATCAAAGATCAGGTTGGACTGGGTTTGTATGGTTTCATAGACGATATCCTCGGCCACGTTGGCGAAGGTGGGCACGTTCAGGGTATCCTTGCCGGGATCATAGCCCTTCCCCTCCACGAAGATTTCAACCTCGTCGATGCCCTCGAACTGGGTACAGGTGAGCACCAGCGCCTTGAGCGCCAGCCGTCCTCCGTCGGTGTTTTCCACCATATCGGCAAATTCACGGGTGAAGTTTACCTTGCACACGCCGTCCTCCACCTTCACGTCGATCAGGCCGCAGCCCGCCGGCAGCGTGCGCTCCAGGGGCGACTGGGTGCTGGGGCCCTTGGCCAGTTCCAATACCGCCGTGTTCACATCCGGCTTGGAATAGACCATGCGGGTGACCGGCACCACAATGTTGGCGCTCTCGCAGGGGAAGTAGAGCTGCACAGGCTCCAGGGAACTGTTCCCCGTCTCCACGCTGCTCTCCAGATTGATGTCCCCGCGCTCGAAGGTTTTGGATACGTCGGTGCCGTGGGTGAGCTGATCGACCTTCTGGCCGCCCACCAGGAATTCCACTCTCTGCACGCTGTCAAATTCGGTGAGGGTCTGCACGATGGCGGTCACCATGTTCGATTCAGCGGCGGCGTCCTCCATGTCGAGGACCTCCTTGCTCAGGTCGATGCGGGCGAGGCCGTCGGAAATATCCAGGTCGAAGGTGGTATTCTCCGGAATCACGGTCCGCAGGCCCAGCCGGGCGGCATTCATATCGTTTTCCGGGGATTTGACCATCATGTTGAGGGTGGCCTTGGCGATACCGTCCTGATAGGCCATGTTACACATCACCGGCACCAGATAGCCGTAGTTATCCTGGTAGTAGACCACGGTGGACACGGTGGGCGCGTCCGGCTTTGCGG
>JAGBAU010000096.1 GCA_017938785.1 Clostridia bacterium | reverse complement strand
TAACCATCGGCGATATTTGCCTTGGTTACGGCGATGGGTGCGCCCTTCACCAGGTTCTTGGTGTAGACCGCGGCTGCAGCGCAGCGCACGGGGCTGTAAATCATGGCCAGATCTTTTTTATCCTTGTTTTTGCGCACACCGCAGTGTACGCCGGCTGCTTCAAAACCCTTTGCGGCACATACGCCGCCGGTGATATTTTTCATACTATACCCTCCAGTCCCTCGGTTTCCTTTGCGCCGAGGATCAGGTTCATTAATTGAATGGCTGCGCCCGACGCGCCCTTGCCCAGGTTATCATAGGTGGCGGTGAGCAGGATGCGGTCCTCATTGCCCTGCACGCAGATATGCATGCGGTCGGTGCTGGAGGCTGCATTGCCCGCCAGGAAGCCGCCGTCGGCCTTGTCTTCGCAGATGACGATGGGGCCGGTGTACTTCTTTTCATAGACGGTTTTCACTTCTTCGATGCCCGCGCCGCCGCGCAGCTGCTGGCGGAACAGGGGAACAGTGACCACCATGCCGCTATAGAAATCCGATACGATGGGGCTGAAGATGGGCTCGTGGTCGATGCCCGTGATCTGCCGCATCTCCTTCAGGTGCTTGTGCTGCTGGGTGAGCCCGTACTGGCGGGGAGCGTCCAGCTGTACATCGCGGTGTTCATCCTGGTACTGGGCGATCATCTTCTTGCCACCGCCGGAATAGCCGGTGATGGAATGGCAGGAGAGAAGCGCGTCCTTGGGCAGGATACCCGCTTCCACCAGAGGATGCACCAGGGCGATGAAGCCGCTGGCATGGCAGCCCGGCACGGCGATGCGCTTGGATTCCAGGATCTTTGCGCGATGTTCGGCAGAAAGCTCCGGGAAACCGTACACCCAATCGGGATCGGTGCGGTGGGCGGTGGAGGTATCCAGAACGCGTACCTTGGGGTTTTCTACCATATCCGCTGCTTCAATGGCCGCAGCGTCCGGAAGGCACAGCAGCGCCACATCGCAGGCATTGAGCATTTCCTTGCGGGCGGAGGGATCCTTTCTTTTTTTCTCCGGCAGGGATAGAATTCTAATATCTTCACGCAGGGAGAGCCGCTGCACAATGCGCAGGCCCGTGGTTCCCTGGCTGCCGTCAATGAATATCGTATGCATATCTTCATCTCCTTGAATATATATACACGAATAATGTAATATTATACGCCTGTCCGGCGGGATGTCAAGTGAAAACGGGCATGGAGAGAAACAATTAACAAAGATCGATGAAATCCAAAAATCCAGCGCGCTTTTTAGCAGAATTTGAAAGGATTTTCAAGGGATTTATGCCCCAATACAGCTGACGCCGTACAAGGCGGCGTATGTATATTATTCCACGACTATGCATAAAAAGAGAATGGTTTCGCTTTCTGAACGAAACCATTCGTGCATATCAGGCATTTGCATCGAAGCGAATCACGGTTCGGTAGGCTTTTCCGCGATGCAAAAGTTCATCATCGATCTGCTGCTTGAGCTGTGCATGTTGGCCGCCCATGGAATAGGGAACAACCAGGTCGAATACCAGCTTGGTGCGCTTTGAACCGCGAACCATGCGCAAATCGTGCATGGACAGGTCGGGATCGATGCCCTGGATGATTTCCTCCATGACTGTGCGCATCTCGTTGAGCTCCTCATCGCTGGTGGGGACGGGGTCGTAGTGGATTACCAGGTTTACGTTCAGCTCCCGCAGGGCGTCGCATTCGATATCATCGATGATGTCGTGGCAAATCTGCGGATCCTCGTCTGCGCTCAGCTCTACGTGAACGGAAGCGAAGTACTGTCCAGGGCCGTAATCGTGCACCAGCAAATCGTGGATGCCCAGGATGCCTTCGTGCCGCAGAATCAGTTCTTCGATGTGGTCCAGCAGATCCTGATCCACGCGCTTGCCCAGTAGGGGAGAGATGGTTTCCCGGGCGATGCCTATGCCGGAGTACAGGATGAACAGCGCCACCATCAGACCGATCCAGCCGTCCAGGTTGAAGCCGAAGAAGTGGTGAATCAGGCAGCCCAGCAGTACCGCCGAGGTGGCGATCACATCGTTGCGGCAGTCCGCAGATGTAGCCTGCAGGGTGGTGGACTGAATGCGCCTGCCCAGGCTGCGGAAGAAAGCGGCCATCCAGAGCTTTGCCAGAATCGAGAAGACCATCACCAGGATGGTGAAGATGGAGAAAACCGGGGGATTGGGGCTGATGATGCGGCTCACGGAGGATTTGGCCAGCTCGAAGCCGATGAACAGGATCAGCGTGGCCACCACGAAGCCGGACAGGTATTCATAGCGGGCATGACCGTAGGGGTGGTTCTTATCCGCGGGCCGCTGCGCCATGCGGAAGCCCCAGAAGGTGATGACCGAAGATGCGGCGTCCGACAGGTTGTTGACCGCGTCCGCCACAATGGATACGGAACCCGCCAGCAGGCCCATGATCAGCTTGCCCAGGAACAGCAGCAGATTGCACACAACGCCCACAATGCCGGACAGCTTTCCGATGGCGGAATGGCTGGCGGCAGGGTTTTCGCGATCGTAGTTGCGAATGAACAGGCGAAGGAGAAGATTGGTCATTGCGCCCTCCAAGCTTCGAATGATTTCGTAGTCTTTGAAAAATAGCAGATTATCCCGTTCCTGTCAAGCAGAATCCGGAAAAAAGAACTGGGAGCGAGGGTCTTTCGATCTTCGCTCCCGGCCATTTAGAGGGGATTGGGGGATTGTATCACAGATGGAATCAACCGTTGCCGCAACCGCTGCAGCCGCCGCAGGAAGAATTACCATTCTTACCGCAATGACAGCTGTCCGGACAGCCGATGCATTTCTGGCCGCGCTTCTTGGCGCGAATAACGTATCCCGCTGCGAGACCTACAATTACCAGAATTACAGCTACTGCAATGATGTTTTCCATACTGATTTCTCCTTAAAAGGGGTTTATTACTGCTTACCGCCCAGGGCGTATTCTGCCTTCAGGCCGGCGTTGGTCTTGCGGATCAGGTAAACGAGGATGGCAGCGAATGCAATCACTGCGATCAGGCCGCCCAGGAAGCCTGCGCCGAAGGAACCGGTGGTGATCAGGGTGCCGATCTGGAATACCAGGTAGCCGATGGTGAAGCCGGTGCCCAGCTGGAGTGCGATGCCGCCCCACAGCCACTTGTTGCTCTTCATTTCAGAGTTCATGGCGCCGATGGCAGCGAAGCACGGCGGGGTGTAGAGGTTGAACATCAGGTAGGCCAGCGCAGCAACCTTGGTGATGGCGAATGCAGTGGCAACCTCTGCGCCTGCGCCTTCCATCAGGGCCAGCTCTTCGGTATCGATCAGGTTCTCAAGGCCCACGAAGCAAACGGCCAGGGTGCCGACAACGTTCTCCTTGGCGATGAAGCCGGTAACGGCTGCGGCAGCCATCTGCCAGGACTTCACGCCGATGACGGGAATCAGTACATAGGCGAAGGGACGGGCGATGGAGGCCAGGATGGAGGTGTCTGCAACGTCAGCAACGGCGAAGCTCCAGGTGAAGGTCTGCATGATCTGTACTACGGTGTTGCACAGCAGGATGATGGTGGCGGCCTTTACGATGTAGGCCCAGCCGCGGCTGCACATGGAGATGAAGGCGCGCTTCAGGCTGGGAACCTTGTATTCCGGCAGCTCCATGATAAAGAAGCTCTTACGGTTCTTGTGGCCGGCGATCTTGTTCACGAGCAGTGCGCCCAGGAAGATCAGCAGGATACCCACGAAGTACATCAGGGTGCCTACCCAGGAAGCGTCCTCGAAGAATGCGCCTGCGAACAGGGCGATGACGGGGAGCTTTGCACCGCAGGGCATGAAGGGCGTCAGCATGGCAGTGGCGCGGCGTTCACGCTCGTTGCGGATGGTGCGGCATGCCATAACGCCGGGGATGGCGCAGCCGGTGCCGATGACGAAGGGAATGACGGACTTGCCGGAGAGGCCCACCTTCTTGAAGATGGGGTCGAGCACGACGGAGACGCGTGCCATGTAGCCGCAGTCCTCCAGCAGGGCGATCAGGAAGTACATGACCATGACCAGGGGCAGGAAGCCGACTACGGCGCCGACGCCGCCGATGATGCCGTCAACCAGCAGGGCCTGCAGCAGGGGAGAGGCATTCTCCACCAGGCCGCCAACCCAGCCCTGGAAGCTTTCAATCCAGCCAACCAGCAGATCTGCAATCCACGGGCCAACCCATGCCTGGGAAATCTGGAACACCAGGAACATGACCACTGCGAAGATCAGGATACCGGCGATGGGATTGGTGACCACGTTGTCAATCGCGTCCTGGCTGTTCTTATCCTTGGTGAGCACCTTGCGGTTTTCAACCTTGGAAACGATACCGTTTACGAACTCAAAGCGCTTGCGGTCCGCTGTTTCAACGGCTGCCTTGCTGGTCAGGTCGATGTCGCCCTGAACGTAAGGAGCCTTCTGGCCCTTTCCGGCCTGCTCAACAGCAACCTTCACGACTTCCTTCAGGCCGCTTGCATTGGTGGAAATGGTTTCAACGATGGGGCAGCCCAGCTTTTCGGACAGGGCCTTCACATCGATCCTGGTTTCCTTCTTGGTGTTGATGTCTGCCTTGTTCAGGGCGACAACCACCGGGATGCCCAGCTCCAGCAGCTGGGTGGTGAAGAAGAGGCTGCGGCTCAGGTTGGTGGCGTCCACGATGTTAATGATGACGTCGGGATGCTCGTTCTTAACATAGCCGCTGGTGATGCTCTCTTCGGAAGTGAAGGGAGACATGGAGTAAGCGCCGGGCAGGTCGACTGCAATCAAT
>JAGBAU010000095.1 GCA_017938785.1 Clostridia bacterium | reverse complement strand
GTTGCCAAGATGGTTCAGGATACCGTCGAAAAGTGGGGCGGCCTGGATCTGTTCGTTTCCAACGCAGGCGTCGCCAAGGCCGGCAACCTGATCGAGCTGGAAAAGAACACCTTCGATTTCGTCACCAACGTTAACTACACCGGTTACTTCCTCTGCGCCAAGTATGCAGCCGCCATCATGGAGGCCCAGCATGAGGCAGCACCCGAGAAGTACTTCGATATCGTGACCATCAACTCCAAGTCCGGCCTGGAAGGCAGCAAGAACAACTACGCATACGCCGGCTCCAAGTTCGGCGGCATCGGCCTGACCCAGTCCTTCGCACTGGAGCTGTGCCCCTACAACATCAAGGTCAACGCCATCTGCCCCGGCAACTATCTGGACGGCCCCCTGTGGTCCGACCCCGAGCGCGGCCTGTTCGTACAGTACCTGAACGCAGGCAAGGTTCCCGGCGCCAAGACCGTTGAGGACGTTCGTAAGTTCTACATGTCCAAGGTTCCCATGAACCGCGGCTGCTTCCCCAAGGATATCGCCAAGGCCGTCATGTACTGCGTGGAGCAGGACTATGAGACCGGCCAGGCCATCCCCGTAACCGGCGGCCAGGTCATGCTCAAGTGATCTGAAAACCAAACGCACCGCAAGCGCGGTGCGTTTTTTTGTGCCCGGAACGTTGACAAGCGGGAGAAAGTATATTATCATATGAGCAATCATTCATATAAACGGAGGTTCACCATGCACCACCACAACGGCGCGGAGAGCTGCGACGAATTTTGCACCCACAATGAAATTATCGAGGCGGTTGTACCCCAGCTGCCGGATGAGGAGCAGCTCTACGACCTGGCGGAGCTGTTCAAGATGTTCGGCGACAGCACCCGCATCCGCATCCTGTACGTGCTGTTCGAATCGGAGATGTGCGTTTGCGACATCGCCGAGGTGCTGAAGATGACCCAGTCGGCCATCTCCCACCAGCTTCGGCTGCTCAAGCAGGCCAAACTGGTGAAGAACCGCAGGGAAGGAAAGACCGTGTTTTACTCCCTGGCGGACGATCATGTGCGCACCATTATCTACCAGGGCATGGAGCACGTGGAGGAATAAGGCAGGGGAATTGCATATATAGCTTGATTATCAGATCACTGGAAGAAGGCGAAATCGTACTTTTGAACCATTCAAAGGGGCGATTTCGCCAATATTTGTTGTTTACAAAACGATAGAAATAAGTTAAAATATAAAGCAGCATACAGTATAAATTGTGTTATATGCGCTATTTTGTTCCCAATAGGTTTTGATTTTTCCGGCGGAAGGGGCCGGGATGTTAAACATGGAAAGGAACGGATGCAACAATTTACTGTGAATCTTGGCGGAACGGAGGAGTCTATATGCCTGATGTAATCTTGTCGATGAAAGGTATCGACAAATCTTTCCCGGGCGTTCACGCACTGGATCACGTTGATCTGGAAGTGTGCCGCGGTGAAGTACATGCGCTGATGGGTGAAAACGGCGCCGGCAAATCCACGCTGATGAAGGTCCTCACGGGCATTTATTCCAAGGATTCTGGAACCATCACCTATGAGGGCAAGGAAATTGAATTTACCAGCCCCAAGGAAGCGCAGAATGCAGGTGTCGTCATTGTTCATCAGGAGCTGAACATGATGAACCACCTCACCGTTGCTCAGAACATTTTCATCGGCCGTGAGTTCATGAAGGGTAAGCTCATTGACGATGCAAAGATGAATGAGGAAGCACGCAAGCTGTTCGACCAGTTGCACATTGATATTGACCCCGCTGCACGCATGGGCGATCTGACCGTCGGTAAGCAGCAGATGTGTGAAATCGCAAAGGCCATTTCCCACAAGGCAAAGGTCATCATCTTTGACGAGCCCAGCGCCGCACTGACCGAAGCTGAAATCGAAGAGATGTTCAAGATCATCCGCGACCTGCGCGCGCAGCAGCTGGGTATCGTATACATCTCCCACCGCATGGACGAAATCAAGGTCATCACCGACCGCGTTACCGTCATGCGCGACGGCCAGTATGTGGGCACCCTCATCACCAAGGACTGCACCAAGGACGACATCATCAACATGATGGTCGGCCGCGTTATCTACGAAGATCCCAAGACCCAGAGCGCCGTTGCACCGGATGCTCCCGTGGTTCTGAAGGTTGAGCACCTGAACGCAGGCAAGATGGTTCAGGATGTGAGCTTCGAGCTGCGCAAGGGTGAGATCCTGGGCTTCTCCGGCCTGATGGGCGCCGGTCGTACCGAGACCGCCCGCGCACTCTTCGGCGCAGACCCGAAGACCAGCGGCGATATCTACATCAACGGCCAGAAGGTCACCATCAACTCTCCCAAGGATGCTGTTAACCTGGGCATCGGCTACCTGTCCGAGGACAGAAAGCGCTACGGTATCATCCTGGGCAAGAGCGTTTCCGATAACTCCACCATGGCCAACCTGAAGAAGTATGTGAAGGGCCTGTTCATCGACAAGAAGGCGGAAGTGGACGTCACCAAGGACTACATCCAGCGCCTGAAGACCAAGACCCCGAGCACCGATCAGCTGGTCGTGAACCTGTCCGGCGGCAACCAGCAGAAGGTTGTTCTGGCCAAGTGGCTGATCAAGGACTGCGACATCCTGATCTTTGACGAACCCACCCGCGGCATCGACGTCGGTGCAAAGAGCGAAATCTATCAGCTGATGAACGAACTGGTTGCACAGGGCAAGTCCATCATCATGATCTCCTCTGAAATGACGGAAATCCTGCGCATGAGCGACCGCATCGTCGTCATGTGCGAGGGTAAGAAGACCGCAGAAATCGACATCGCCGAGGCATCGCAGGAGAAGATCATGCATGCCGCGACCCGCGCAGTTTGAGGAGGGATAGTATGAAAAAGAAAAAGATTAGCCTCAACCGCGTTGCTCTGATCGGCGTACTGGTCCTCCTGTACCTGATCTTCTCCGCAGGCAGCGGCCGCTGGCTCGGCAAGTCCGACATCATGAACACGCTCAACAACGTGTACTTCATGGGCTTTTTGACCCTGGGCGTCACCTTTGTTATCGCCACCGGCGGTATCGACTTCTCCATTGGTCCGGTTATGTACTGCTGCGCACTGGTTGCCGGTCAGCTGCTGGTTGTTTACCACTGGCCCCTCTGGCTGTGCCTGTGCATCTGCGTTATGGTCGGTATCCTGTTCGGCATCTTCAACGGCATCATGGTTGCCTACATGAAGCTGCCCTCGTTCATCTCTTCCATGGCTTCCATGCGTATTGCGCAGGGCATCGGCGCCCTGGCAACCCGCTCTGCAGGCGTTTCCTGGCCCAGTGCAGGTCAGCCCAACAGCTGGTACCGCAACCTGGCCACCTATAACGGTTTCCCTGTAGGTCTGGTCATCCTGCTGATCGTCGCCGTCATCTGCGCGGTCGTCATGAACAAGACCCGCATCGGCCGCTACATCCGCTGCATCGGTAACAACCGTGAAGCAGTCCGCCTCTCCGGCGTTGACACCCGCGGCTGGGAAGCTCTGGCTTACGTGATCTGCGGCCTGCTGGCAGGTATCGCAGCCATCATGTATGTTGCCGTCAACACCAAGGTTACCACCTCCGGCGGCGACACCTTCAACAACAACGCCATCGCAGCCTGCGTTATGGGCGGCACTTCCATGGCGGGCGGCACCGCTTCCATTTCCGGCAGCTTCATCGGCATCATCGTCATCGCTCTGCTGCGCGTAGGCATCAGCGCTGTCAAGATCCCGATGGCAGGCGGCGTTCTGACGCTGAGCCCGGACTGGCAGTACATCATCACCGGCATTATCGTTGCACTGGCTGTTTATGCAGACGCACGCAGCAGTGCACGTAAGAGCTGATAGGCGAGAAGGAGGTTGTTCAGATGAAAAAGAATAATGTATCTTCCCGCAAGGTCAATACCCAGGGTATCGTCGTTGCAGTCGTTGCAGTTGCACTGGCAGCGTTTTTCTCCATCGTAAGCCCCAGCTTCCGCATGTGGCCCACGATCGTAACCCTGTTTGACTCTTTCTACTACTTCATGTTCATGGCGATCGGCGTTACCTTCTGCCTGATCTCCGGTGGTAACGACCTGTCTGTCGGCACCGGCACGGTTTGCTATGCACTGATCGGCGGCTTCTGCATCGCCAACGGCGCACCCACCTGGCTGGGTATGCTGATCTGCATCGCACTGGGCCTGGCCTTCGGCTGCCTGAACGGTTTCCTGGTAGCAAAGATGAACCTGCCCGCATTCATTGCAACGCTGTGCACCATGCTTGCAACCCGCGGTCTGGGTTCCGTAGTCAGCGGCGGCTCCGTTACCTGGCCGAGCCGTAATTCCGCTGACGGCTGGTTCCGCTCCATCTTCAAGATCTTCGTGAAGAACGCAGCTGGCAAGAAGGTTCCCGTTCCGGTGGGCCTGATCCTGGTTGTTGTGGCCATCATCGTTATGACCATCGTTCTGAAGAAGACCCACACCGGCCGCTACATCATTGCAATCGGCTCCAACAAGGAAGCTGCACGCCTCTCCGGCGTTAATGTTGTGAAGTATCAGGCAATGGCTTACGTCATTTCCGGCCTGTTCGCAGGTATCGCTTCCATCGCATATGTAGCAGCAACC
>JAGBAU010000094.1 GCA_017938785.1 Clostridia bacterium | reverse complement strand
CTGACCATGATCCCCCTGTACATCGGCGTTGAAGGCGAAGAAAACCAGGGCCTGTGCACCGGTACCGAAAACTACCTGTGCGTAAACGCCCAGGCTTCTGAGGCTGACATCCAGGCCACCCTGGACTTCCTGTACTGGCTGGTAACCTCCGAAACCGGCACCACCACCCTGGCAGACACCATGGGCTTCGACATCCCCTTCAAGGCTGCCAAGGAATCCACCAACCACTTCAAGAAGGTTGCTGCTGAGTACGTTGCCGCCGGCAAGACCCCTGTAACCTGGAACTTCACCACCATGCCTTCCGAGAACTGGAAGAACGGCGTTGGCGCTGCTCTGACTGACTACGCTCAGGGCACCGGCGAATGGGATGCCGTTGTGACCGCTTTCGTTGATGGCTGGGCCACTGAGTACGCCGCAGCAAACGGCTAATTCAGGTATCTTTCCCGAATGTGCGGGATGCGGTGTGATCTTCACACCGCATCCCTTCATGCGGTTTCGGAAAACGATATTTTTCCCCGGAACAATCCGGAGCAAAATATCGTCTGCCGGAATAAGCCGAGCAGTTGTATAGGAGGTTGGTTTATATGGAGAAATCCATCCGCAAGTATTGGCCGCTGTTTGTGCTGCCCACCATGCTTGCCTTCACGATCGGTTTCCTGATCCCCTTTGCGATGGGTCTGTACCTGTCCTTCTGTGAGTTCACCACCGTGTCGGACGCACAGTTTATTGGCCTTGCCAATTATATCAAGATCTTCACCGATCCCACCTCAAACCTGCTGCATTCCCTGTGGATGACCTCCCTGTTCACCATTGTGAACGTGGTTTTGATCAATGTTGCGGGCTTTGTAGTGGCGCTTTTGCTGGTGCGCGGCTTCCGCGGCACCAATATCTTCCGCACTGTGTTCTTCATGCCGAACCTGATCGGCGGCATTGTACTGGGCTGGGTGTGGAACCTGCTGCTCAGCGGCATCCTGGCCAACTTCGGCCGCACGCTGGTCTATTCCGAGAGCTACGGCTTCTGGGGACTGACGGTTCTGATGCTGTGGCAGCAAGCGGGCTACATGATGATCATCTACATTGCCGGCCTGCAGTCCATCCCGGACGACCTGATCGAAGCAGCCTCCATCGACGGCGCAACCCCGCTGCAGACGCTGTTCAAGGTCAAGATCCCCATGGTCATGCCCTCCATCACCATCTGCACCTTCCTGACGCTGACCAATTCCTTCAAGCTCTTCGACCAGAACCTGGCCCTGCTGAGCGCGGAATCCAGCGGCAGATTGAAGCTCCTTGCCCTGGACATCTATGAAACCTTCTACGGCCGTCCCGGCTGGGAGGGCGCCGGCCAGGCCAAGGCTGTGGTCTTCACCATCATCGTAGCCGTTCTGGCGATTGCCCAGATGCAGTTCACCAACAAGAAGGAGGTGCAGCGTTAATGGCTAAGAAACCCGCTCGCGTGCCGAAGAAGGGCGAATGGCTGCTGACCCTGATCTTCTCCCTGATCTCCATCGTTTATGTTTATCCGCTGGCGCTGGTGCTGCTCAACTCCTTCAAGAAGAAGGCGTTCATCAGCCGCATGCCCTTCTCCCTGCCCAATGAAAAGATGTTCGTCGGCTGGGAAAACTACACCAACGGCCTGAAAAAGATTGATTTCTTCAACTCCTTCGCAAACAGCCTGATCATCAGCGTGCTGAGCGTCCTGCTGATCCTCTTGTGCACCAGCATGTGCGCATGGTTCATCACCCGCGTTCAGACCAAGCTGACCCGCACGGTATACCTCCTCTGCCTGGGCTCCATGATCGTGCCCTTCCAGATGGTTATGTTCACCCTGTCCAAGACTGCGGACTTCCTCAAGCTGAACACTCCCTTCACCATCCCGATCGTTTACCTGGGCTTTGGTGCGGGCCTGGCGGTATTCATGTTCTGCGGATACATGAAATCCTGCCCGCTTGAGATCGAAGAGAGCGCCATGGTGGACGGCTGCACTCCGGTGCGCACCTTCTTCTCCATCGTAATGCCCATCCTGCAGCCCACCTATGTGACCACCGCGATCCTGGAAACCATGTGGATCTGGAATGACTACCTGCTGCCCTACCTTGTACTCAACCTCAAGAAGTACAAGACCATCCCGATCGCCATTCAGTACCTGAAGGGCGGCTACGGCAGCGTAGACATGGGCGCCATGATGGCCATGCTGGTCCTGTCCATCCTGCCCATCATCGTCCTATACCTCTTCCTGCAGAAGTACATCATCAAGGGCATGGTCGCCGGCGCTGTCAAAGGCTAGTGGGCAGGGCCCACGGCCAGCAGGCTGCCGCGCTATAGAGAACAGAAATCCACCCCGGCAAGAATGGGGTGGATTTTTTATGTTACTTTTCTATATTCTCTTTTGTACGAAGCACGAAATCCGGGGCGGCAAGAATGCCCCGGATTTCTAACGTTTGGTTTTATCTGGCTGACGGTAGAAATCCTGCGCTCTAATCTATGGCGCAGGATTTCGTGCTTCGTATATATGCTTGCTGGCGGACAGAAACACAGAACCCCTGCCCCATAATCTACGGGGCAGGGGTTCGTCGCTACCGCGCCGCCAGGCAGGTG
>JAGBAU010000093.1 GCA_017938785.1 Clostridia bacterium | reverse complement strand
TCCATGGCGTCCAGGTATTCCTGGGGCGGAGTGGCTGCAGGGGCGGAAACCTTCCGAGCGGGTGCAGCCTTTTTCTCAGCCTGAGCAGGTGCGGCATCCTGCTGCGGTGCGGACTTGGAGGCGGGTGCAGCGGTGATCACGCCGCTTTCAATCTTTTTCTCCATGCGCGCGATGCGCTCGGAGAGTTCGGCGTCCGCTTCCTGCTCAGGATGGCAGGCACGCACGGCGGCCAGCTCCAGCATGGTGCGGGGCTGGGTAGCCCACTTCATTTCACTTTCTACACGCATGAACAGTTCCATCATGCGCATCAGCTGGGTACGGTTGGCACGGGCTGCCTGTTCGCGGAAGCGCTGGGCGTCCTCGGGGGTGACTTCGATAATTCTATCCAGGGTATCGCCGGAGATCTCCGCCAGCAGCACGGCGCGCAGATGGCTGGCTGCATCCAGGGAAAATACGCGGGCGTCGCTGCCGCGGCGCATGGCCTCGTCAATTTTTGCCAGGGCGCCTGCGGCGTCCCAGGCGATGAGGGCGTCGGTGAATTCAAACATGAAATCCCTGCCCGTGGTGCCCAGTACATCCCGGGCGAGGGCAACGTCCACCGCGCCTTCCGTGAAGGAAAGGCAGACGTCCAGCAGGGAGAGCGCGTCTCGCATGGCGCCTTCGGCGGCGCGGGCGATTTCATTGAGGGCGTCCTCAGTGGCTTCCCGTCCGATGCCGGCGAGTACCACCTTCAGGCGGGCGACGATGGCTTCCACGGAAATGCGGTGGAAGTCAAAGCGCTGGCAGCGGGACAGGATGGTAGCCGGAAGCTTCTGGGGCTCGGTGGTTGCAAGGATGAACACGGCATGCTTCGGCGGCTCCTCCAGGGTTTTGAGCAGCGCATTGAATGCGCCGGTGGAGAGCATGTGCACCTCGTCGATGATGTACACCTTGTACCGGGTCAGCGTGGGCGGATACTTGATTTTCTCGCGCAGGTCGCGGATTTCATCCACACCATTGTTGGATGCGGCGTCGATTTCAAGAACGTCCATGCAGTTTTCGGCCTTCAGCGCACGGCATACCTCGCATTCGCCGCAGGGGTCGCCGTTCACGGGCGACAGGCAGTTGATGGCCCGGGAGAGCACTTTGGCTGCCGTGGTCTTACCGGTTCCGCGGGTACCGCAAAAAAGATAGGCATGGGCGATGCGGTCGGTTTCCACCTGCCGCTTCAGCGTGCGTACCACTGCGTCCTGATCGCAGATTTCCGAAAACGTATTGGGCCGCCATGCGCGGTAAAGCGCCTGATAACTCATGGTCCACCTCCGGGCAAATTCATATCCATAATAATAATACCTCATTTCTCTGCAAAACAAAAGAACTTTTTACAGCGATATAAAAACATTTCAGGTTTTTGGTGCTATAATGGGGTAGTTTTAGATTGAGCTTACCCTGAGGAGGGAAGATCCATGAAGAAAATTGTTATGACTGGCGGCGGCACCGGCGGCCATGTTACGCCCAACCTTGCGCTGATTCCGCGCCTTCAGGCGGACGGCTGGGAGGTTCATTATATCGGCGGCGGCGAAGGCAGCGCCGAAAAGAAGATGATCTCCAAGGTGCCCGGCGTGAAGTATTATTCCGTATCCGTCGGCAAGCTTCGCCGTTATTTTGATCCGAAGAATTTCTCCGATCCTTTCCGCGTGATCAAGGGCATCATGCAGGCGACGGCCATCATCCGAAAGATCAAGCCCAATGTGGTGTTCTCCAAGGGCGGCTTCGTTTCCGTGCCTGTGGTTTACGGCGCAAAGCTGAACGGCGTACCGGTGGTCACCCATGAATCCGACATGACCCCGGGCCTGGCCAATAAGCTGTGCCTGCCCTTCGCATCTGCTCAGTGCTGCACCTTCCCCGAAGCCGTAAAGTATGCCAAAGGCAAGGGCGTTCACACCGGAACCCCCATCCGTCCTGAAATTTTCCAGGGCAATCGTGAGGCCGGCCTCAAGCGCTTTGGTTTCGACCAGAGCAAGCCGGTGCTGATGGTGGTCGGCGGTTCCTCCGGTGCACAGGCCATCAACGAGTGTGTGCGCAAGGCACTGCCCAAGCTGGGCGAATCCTTCCAGGTTCTTCATCTGTGCGGTGAAAACAACCTGTCCGGCGAACATGAAGGCGCATACAACTATAAGCAGTATGAGTACTTCAATGAGGAAATGGCGGATGCCTACGCATGCGCGGATGTATTGATTTCCCGCGCCGGCGCCAACGCCCTGTGCGAGATTCTGGCCCTGCGCAAACCGGCGCTGCTGATCCCCTATCCCGCCAGCGCCAGCCGCGGCGACCAGATCCTCAACGCCGAATCCTTCCGCAGCCGCGGCCTGAGCTATGTGCTGGATCAGGCGGAGATGACTGAGGAAACCCTGGTCAAACGCGTGGTTGAACTCTACCACGATCGCGGCTCCATTTTTGACGCCATGGCCAGGGAAACCACTGCCAACGGCGTGGACAACGTTCTTGAACAGATCTATAAGTATGCGAAATAAGATATGAAGCCCGGAATTCCGGGCTTTTTTTCTTTGATAGAAAAAGAAATTGGGCAATAACATAAAGATTCAGGATTATTTCTGTGCAATGATTGCAAAATACACATTGGTTACTATAATTATATAGTAGAATTTATATGCGCAACCGTGCGCAGTGGAGGATAGACATGAACAACAAGACCCCTGCCCGCATTATTTCCCTTCTGCTTGCAATAATCCTGTGCTTGGCAACCTGTGTTGCAGAGGAAAGCTATATTGTGGATGAGGCGGAATGGGCTGCTGCAGTGGAGGCTGATAATTCGGTCAGCGCAGAGGAAAGCACCGATGAAGACGACTGGACCAATGTTCTGCTGCTTGGCTGCGATTCCTACACCACAAAGGAACAGCAGCGCACGGATTCCATGATCATCCTTTCGGTGAACATGAAAACCTCCGAAGTGAAGATGACCTCTCTTATGCGCGACACCTGGATCAAGAGCTCCTCTTCCAAGGGATACAGAAAGCTCACGGAGCTTTGCGCTGTGGGTGGACCCCAGCTGACCATCCAGGCCATCAACGAAAACTTCGGCACGAACATCGATAAGTATGCGCTGATTTCCATGGCAGGCATCGCAGAGGTGATCGACCTTGTGGGCGGCCTGGATCTGGATGTGACTGAAGCGGAACGCAAGGCGCTCAACAAGGGTCTGTTTGATCTCTCCGGCCTGTCCGGCATGGAAAAACTGCAGCAGAGCGGCGAAAAGGTGCACCTCAATGGCAACCAGGCTACGGCCTACGCCCGCATCCGCAAGATTGACAGCGACTATGTGCGCACCGAGCGCCAGCGCACCGTGCTGATCGCCCTGGCAGAGAAGATCAGGGGCGGCGCCAGCGCGGGAACCCTGCTCACCATCGTGGATGTGCTGCTGGAGTATGTGGAAACCAACCTCTCTCTGGTGGAGATCATGTCCCTGGCGAGCGTCGGCTTGACTGCAGATTTGTCCAGCGCGAAACAGCTGCGCCTGCCTGCGGACGGAACCTTTGAGTCCGGCATGTTCGGCAATGTTTGGTGCATCAAGCCCAATTTTGATAAGAACAAAAAGATCCTTCGCGAATTCATCTACGGATAAAATTTATAAAGAATGTCGGTGTCTTGTATTACAAGTCACCGACCCGCGAAATTGCTTTGCAATTGCGCTATTCTAAAAATGTATATATGCATGATTATACGAATATTGTGCATATTGCGTTAAATAAATGACGGAACGCTTGCATTTGCTGGAAATGAGATGTATAATCCATTCATCTACCGGAATAATTGCGTTCCGGCGCAACAAAAATCAGGAGGAAATCACAATGAAGAAGATTCTTGCTCTGGTTCTGGTCTGCATGTTCGCCCTCACCGGCATGGCAATGGCAGAAACCCTGAAGATGGGTACCAACGCAGCTTTCCCGCCCTACGAGTTCTACGATGACGAAACCGGCGAAATCGTCGGCATCGACGCTGAAGTTGCAGCCGCCATCGCTGAAAAGCTGGGCTATGAACTGGAAATCGTTGACATGGACTTCGATTCCCTGATCCCCGCTGTTTCCAACGGCAAGGTTGATGTTGTTCTGGCCGGCATGACCGTGACCGAAGAGCGCAAGCAGAACGTTGACTTCACCGCTTCCTACGCCACCGGCGTTCAGGTTGTTATCGTGAAGGAAGATTCTGACATCACCCTCGATGCTCTGTTCGCAGAAGGCGCAAGCCACAAGATCGGCGTTCAGCAGGGCACCACTGGCGACCTGTACTCCACCTGGGATCTGGAAGACAACGGCCTGGCCACCGTCGAGCGCTTCAAGACCGGCACCGACGCCGTTCTGGCTCTGACCTCCGGCAAGGTTGACTGCGTTGTTATCGACAACGAGCCCGCAAAGAACTTCGTTGCCGCTAACGAAGGCCTGAAGATTCTCGACACCGAGTACATCACCGAGGAATACGCAATCGCACTGGCCAAGGGCAGCGAGCTGACCGAGAAGATCAACACCGCCCTGGAAGAGCTGATCGCTGACGGTTCCGTGAAGGCTATCGTTGATAAGTACATCACCGCTGAATAATTCATTCAACTGTTGTTAGTCCCTGTGAAAATAGGAAACGCATCTGCGCTTCCTATTTTCGCTGTGTAGAAGCAAATGTGATTAAGGAGGAATACCAACCATGCAAGCGTGGTTTGAAAGCCTGAAGGCGGACTTTATCCTGAACTTCGTTCAGGCCAACCGCTGGAAATACCTGTGGGATGGCCTCGGAAGAACGCTGCTGATCACGCTGCTGGCCGGCGTGATGGGCACCATCATCGGCGTCATCATCGCCATGATTCGCTCCACCTATGATAAGACCAGAGAAGGCGCCCGCAAAAACATCGGCCGCAAGATCTTTGGCGTCATCGACTGGTTCTGCCGTGTGTACCTCACTGTGCTGCGCGGCACCCCCGTGGTCGTCCAGCTGATGATCATCTATTTCGTTATCTTCGCCTCTTCCGATAATGGTACGCTGGTTGCAGCCCTGGCCTTCGGCCTGAACTCCGGCGCATACGTTGCGGAAATCGTGCGCGGCGGCATCATGTCCATCGATCAGGGTCAGTTTGAGGCCGGACGCAGCCTGGGTTTCAATTATATCCAGACCATGCGCTTTGTCGTCATTCCCCAGACCATCAAGAATGTGCTGCCCTCCCTGGCCAATGAATTCATTGCCCTGCTGAAGGAAACCTCCGTTGCCGGTTACGTAGCCGTTGCGGACCTGACCAAGGGCGGCGATATCATTCGCAGCCGCACCTATTCCCCCTTCATGCCGCTGATTGCTGTGGCACTGATTTATCTGGCTCTGGTTATGTTCTTTACCAAGCTGGTGAGCATTCTGGAAAGGAGGCTGAGAAACAGTGATCACTGATTCCATCATTCAGGTTCGAAACCTTGAAAAGGTGTTCAACACCGCCAATAAGATTCATGCGCTCAACGGCGTTTCCACCGACATCAAGCGCGGCGAAGTTGTCGTTGTGATCGGCCCCTCCGGTTCCGGTAAGTCCACCTTCCTGCGCTGCCTGAACCTGCTGGAGCTGCCCACCGGCGGCACCATCACCTTCGAGGGCGTGGATATCACCGATCCCAAGGTCAACATCAATATTCATCGCCAGAAGATGGGCATGGTGTTCCAGCACTTCAACCTGTTCCCCAACATGAACGTGCTGCGCAACATGACCGTTGCGCCTGTGGAGCTTCACAAGAAGTCCAAGGCGGACGCTGAGGCCATGGCTATGGAACTGCTCAAGCGCGTAGGCCTTGCAGATCGTGCCAGCGCTTATCCCAGCCAGCTGTCCGGCGGCCAGAAGCAGCGCGTTGCCATCGTGCGCGCCCTGTGCATGGAGCCCCAGGTGATGCTCTTTGACGAACCCACCTCCGCCCTTGACCCCGAGATGGTCGGCGAAGTTCTGGAAGTTATGAAGAACCTGGCCCATGAAGGCATGACCATGGTGGTCGTTACCCACGAAATGGGCTTCGCCCGCGAAGTGGCCGACCGCGTGATCTTCATGGACGGCGGTCAGATCGTGGAGGAAGGTTCTCCCGATCAGATCTTCTCCAATCCCCAGAATCCCCGCACCCAGGAATTCCTGGCAAAGATATTATAATGGGCATAGCGCAAACTCCGGTCCATTCATTGGATCGGAGTTTTCTTTTTTGTTGTATGAAAGCTCTCAACTCGAAGTGAGTGGTTCTGATCACACAAAAAATCCGGTCTCACAAAGTGAGACCGGATTTTGGGCATAAAAAAACGCTTCTGACGAAGCGTGTATATACGATGGCGATGCGGAAGGGGCTCGAACCCTCGACCTCCAGCGTGACAGGCTGGCATTCTAACCAACTGAACTACCGCACCATGGTGGGCCCTCAGGGACTTGAACCCTGGACCGATCGGTTATGAGCCGACTGCTCTAACCAACTGAGCTAAAGGCCCGAAAACCGAAATAAAAATGGTGACCTCTACGGGACTCGAACCCGTGTTACCGCCGTGAAAGGGCGGTGTCTTAACCGCTTGACCAAGAGGTCACACCATGGTCGGGGTGACAGGATTCGAACCTGCGGCCCCATGCTCCCAAAGCACGTGCGCTACCAAACTGCGCTACACCCCGATGTTCATCAAAGTCTTGTGCTCGAAGCGACGTATAGAATTATAGCAAATCCCCAACTGTTTGTCAATAGGTTTTTTGGGCTGAAAAACGATTCCAACGAAAACTTTTTGCGTAGTTTGGGGAAATCAGAGCTCCCTGCGGCCCTGGAATGCGCGCAGCAGGGTCACCTCATCGGTGTATTCCAGCTCTCCGCCCACCGGCACGCCGTGTGCGATGCGGCTCACCTTCACGCCCATGGGCTTGATCAGGCGTGCGATGTAGGCTGCGGTGGCTTCGCCTTCCACATCCGGGTTGGTGGCCAGAACCACTTCCTGAACCTCACCGTCGGAAAGACGGGTCATCAGCTCACGGATGCGGATATCGTCCGGGCCCACGCCATCCATGGGGGAAATCACGCCGTGCAGCACGTGGTACAGGCCGTTGTAATCGCGCATCCGCTCCATGGCGTTCACGTCCCGGGGATCCTTCACCACGCAGATCACATCCCTGCGGCGATTGGTATCAGAACAGATGTTGCAGGGATCCACATCGGTGAAATTTCCGCACACAGGGCAGAAGTGCACCTGCTTTTTGCCGTTGAAGATGGCAACGGCCAGCTCGCGCACCTGTTCCTCGGGCTGGGAAATGATATGGTAAGCCAGGCGCTGGGCCGTTTTGCGGCCGATGCCGGGCAGCTTGGAAAGCTGGTTTACCAGTCTGGAAATCGCTTCAACATCTGCCATGATAAAAATCCTCTCGATACAATCAACTGTCTTCCGTAGAACAGCCATAAAAATCGTTTCCGGCGACCTGCGCGTCGGAAACGGGTGCTGATTTCGAAGAAATCGCTACCATGCAGAATTTTGTTGTGCCTGAAAGGCGCGGCAAAATTCTGTTGGGGGGAAGCAGTGAAGGGGGACAAGTCCCCCTTCACATAGCGTCAGCGATTAAAACAGACCCGGCATGCCGAAACCGCCGGTCATCTTGCCCATTTCGCGCTCCATGGTATCGCCTGCTTCGCGCAGCGCTTCGTTTACGGCAGCTACAATCAGGTCCTGCAGCATATCGATATCATCGGGATCAACGGCTTCAGGCTTGATGGTCAGGGAGAGCAGCTCCTTCTTGCCGTTTACCTTTGCAGTGGCCATTCCGCCGCCTGCGCTGGCTTCGAACTCGCGAGCTTCAATTTCTTCCTGCATCTTGGTCATCTGCTGCTGCAGCTTCTGTGCCTGGCGAGCCAGCTGCTGCATGTTGCCGCCGCCCATCATGTTCGGGAATCCGCCTCGTGCCATATCTTTACCATCCTTCCTGCACCACAGGGGTGCATGGTTTGTTTTTCATTACTCTCCCTATTATACATGATTTTTCCGGGCGCGTAAAGCGGTTTTTCCGGGCAAGAATACAAACAAACCGCGGCAAATGCCGCGGCTCATGAATATTTGTTTTTTTGCTTTGGTGGTTTAGCCGGCAATATTGGTGTCGGCGGTGGTATCGGTGGTGGTGTCGGTTGCACCGATGGTGGTTTCCTCAGTGGTGGTGCTCTCGGTCACGGGTGCTGCGGAAGCGGCCGGGACTTCGGTAGCCAGCATCGGAACTTCAGTTGCAATGGGCGCCTCGGTGGCGGTGGTCGTGGTGGTGGTCTTGCTGGAGCAGGCAGACAGGGCCATGGCAGCCAGCATCATAACCAGAACAAGTGCGATAATCTTCTTCATGAAAAAGTTCCTCCCAAATGTTGTTGTTGCTTGAAAGCAATTCCTTCAAGTGAGAGATATTATAGTCCGCAATGGTTGGAATTATACCGTCAAGATGGTAAATAAAGTGAAAATTCCCCATGTCAAAACAGGTACAAAAAAATCAGCCGAAGCGTCGGCTGATTTTCAGTATGCGCGGACGGTTGAAGCGCTGCAGAATCACAAACAGCAAATCAAAGCATGCCGCCAGCAGCGATGTGATGATGAATACCGCTGCGGAACCAAAGACCGGGATCATCAACAGCGGAACAAAGCTCAGCGGAATGATGATTTCATGCACGATTTCCGCCTGGCACATGGCTTGGGCGATTTCATTCAGGCTCTTTTCCTTCATGGAAAACAGCTCCGGCTGGTAGCTGGGCAGATATTTCTTCCATGCAGCCACGCGCAGTTTCCGGTAGAGCTTCTCTTCAAACTTCAGGGGGCGGAACCAGCGGGCATTGCAGTTTGCCCGGTTGTGCATCACGGTGTCCACGCTCCATCCCACCAGCAGGCGCATGACGAAATGATAGGCGGTGGTGCCCAGACTGATGGCGAGGCTCAGGAATAAGCCGCAGCCCAGCTTCATATACAGCAGGGCTGCGATGAGGGTTCCCATCAGGGAAACCAGCGCCAGGCGCTTTATGATTCTTGCCATGGTTATTTCAGAGGCGCCTTTTCAGGCTTGCCTGCCTTGCGGGGATACTTGGAGGGCGTGGAAGCAACCTTCTCAATCCATGCAATGCGATGGTCCCAGTCGCGTCCGGGAATGACCACGGATTCGGCTCTCTGGAACTTGCCGCCCAGGATGGAGAACGCCTTTTCGGCTTCAACGGCTTCCTCGTCCAGGCCGGGGCCCTTCAGGCTCATCATGTAGCCGCCCACCTTCACGAAGGGCAGCAGGTATTCGCTCAGCAGGTTCAGGCTGGCGACTGCGCGGGCGGTAGCGATGTCGAAGCTCTCGCGAAGCTCGGGAAGCCTGGCGGCATCCTCGGCGCGCATGTGGATGGCTTCGGCGTTGAGGTTCAGGGCGCTGATGACGGATTTCAGGAAATCCACGCGCTTGCCCAGGGAATCCAGCAGCACAAAATGCACATCCGGCAGGCAGATGGACAACGGAATGCCCGGGAAACCCGCGCCGCTGCCCACGTCGATGGCGCGGCTGACTTCGATCGGGAATCCATTCTTCAGCGGGGCGATGCAGTCCAGGTAGTTCCTGTCCATGGCCTCGGTGATGTCATCGGGCACGCGGGTCAGGTTGAACTGGGCGTTGGCTGCCACCAGCATCTTATGATAGGTTTCAAACTTTGCCGCCTGTTCGGCCGTGAGGGGGATGCCCGCTTCTGCGGCGCGGCGCAGCATCAGATCGATCATTCGTCTTCCTCCACATCCGGCTTGTAGCCGAGGCTCTTGAGCCAGATCATCAGTACGGTGATATCGCCCGGGGAAACGCCCGGGATGCGGCTGGCCTGACCCAGGGATTTGGGACGCTGCTTGTCCAGCTTCTGTCGGGCCTCGATGCGTATACCGCTCATGTTCAGGTAATCTGCGTCGGCAGGCAGGGGCGTGTTCTCCATGCGGCGGAACTTCTTTTCCTCCGACTGCATGCGGGAGATGTAACCCTCGTATTTCACTTCGATTTCGGCCTGCTGCTTGATCTCCCGGGGATAATCCGGCAGCTCAGGCTTTTTTTCGCGCAGGGAATCGAAGCTTTCCTCGGTGCGGCGCAGCTTTTCAATGAGGTGCAGGCTGCCAAGCGTGCGGATGACCTCATCGGTCATGGCGCGCTTTTCCTCCATGCGCTTCAGGCGCTCATCGGAAGCCAGGCCGATTTCGTGGCCCAGACGGGTCAGGCGCATATCGGCGTTGTCCTGACGGAGCAGCAGGCGGTATTCCGCGCGGCTGGTCATCATGCGGTAGGGTTCGTCGGTACCCTTGGTCACCAGATCGTCCACCAGCACGCCGATGTAGGCGTCTGCGCGGGTGAGGATCATGGGTTCGCGGCCTTCCAGGTACAGGCTCGCGTTAATGCCTGCGTACAGGCCTTGTGCGGCGGCCTCCTCATATCCGGAGGTGCCGTTCACCTGTCCGGCGAAGTACAGGCCTTCGATGTGGCGGGCGCGGAAGGAATTATCCAGCTGCTGGGGATCGATGCAGTCATACTCGATGGCGTAGGCAAGGCGCAGGATCTTGGCGTGCTCCAGGCCGGGAACGGTGGCATAGATCATGCGCTGCACATCCTCCGGCATGGAGGTGGACATGCCCTGGGCGTACCATTCGTTGGTGTCCAGCCCTTCGGGCTCCATGAAGATGGGATGGCGTTCCTTATCCTTGAAGCGCACAACCTTATCCTCGATGGACGGGCAGTAGCGTGCGCCGGTGCCGTTGATGGAACCGGAATACATGGGCGCCCGGTGCAGGTTGTCCAGGATGACCTTGTGGGTCTCCGGCGTGGTGTAGGTCAGGTAGCACTTGGCCTTGTTGCGCAGGGTATCCGGGTCCGTCATGAAGGAGAAGGGTACGATGGGATCGTCGCCGTCCTGAACCTCCATCTTGGAAAAATCGATGGTGCGGCCGTCAATACGGGCGGGGGTGCCGGTCTTGAAGCGGCGAATGGAGAAGCCCAGATCCATCAGATTCTGGGTCAGCGCGTTGGCCGCCAGCAAGCCCTGGGGGCCGCCGTTCCAGCTGCATTCACCGATGATGATGCGGCTTTTGAGGTATACGCCGGTGCATACGATGGCGGCCTTGCAGGCTACGTTGGAACCGGTGGTGGTTTCAACGCCGATCACCCTGCCGTTTTCCACATGGATGCGGCTCACTTCCGCCTGGCGCAGGTCCAGGTTCTCGCAGTTATCAACGGCTTCGCGCATGCGCTTCTGGTAGGCCTTTTTATCGGCCTGGGCGCGGAGGCTGTGCACTGCCGGTCCCTTGCCGGTGTTGAGCATGCGGCTCTGAATGAAAACATCGTCGATGGCACGGCCCATTTCACCGCCCAGCGCATCCAGTTCGCGCACCAGATGACCCTTGGCAGTGCCGCCGATGGACGGATTGCAGGGCATCATGGCCAGGGAAT
>JAGBAU010000008.1 GCA_017938785.1 Clostridia bacterium | reverse complement strand
CTGTGCGAAATGGGCCATGGCGATGAGCTGACCATCGGCGACGGCAACTTCCCCGGCCATACCAACGCAAAGGTTGAAATCCGCATGGACGGCCACGGCGTTCCGGAGATTCTGGAAGCCATCCTGAAGGTCATGCCCCTGGACACCTATGTGGAGCATCCCGTGATGCTGATGGGCAAGGTGCCCGGCGACACCGTGGAAACCCCCATCTGGGACACCTACAAGGAGATCGTTGCCAAGTACGACGCCCGCGGCGCTGAGTGCTTCGGCGAGATCGAGCGCGGCGCCTTCTATGACCGCACCCGCGAAAAGAGCTGCGTGGTCATCATGTCCAGCGAATCCGCACTCTACGCCAACATCATCCTGAAGAAGGGCGTTATCGTGGACGCAGAATAAGGGTTAGAAAAGAACCGGCATTTTTGCCGGTTCTTTTCTATTCTGCGGGCGCATCCTCCGCTTCCACACAGGAGAGGATGAAATCCCGGAATTCGGTCTGGATGGGGGAGAGATACTTCTTCTTGCTGACGAAGTAGAGGTAGTGGGGCATGGTTCCCTCCAGGGGGAAGGAGAGCAGGCGGCCTTCCTGTACATATTTGCCCACGGCCACTTCGCTGATGACGGAGATGCCCAGGCCTTCCACTACCAGGCGCTTGATGGTTTCGGTATCATCGATGGCGGTGACGACCTTCAGCTTGGTGCCCGGCGCGTTCTGCTTGATCCACCTCAAAAATTCCTGCTGCAGGGCGGAGGTGCTGGAACGGGTGATCATGCGCTCCTCGTCAAACAGCTCCTTGGGGAAGGGCTCGCCTGCCAGCGCCTGAAAGCGTTCCTCGTTGGGGGTGATGACCACCAGGCGGGATGTGGCGTAGCGCTTCACGCTGTAATCGGAATCCATGATCTTCATGTTGCAGAAGGCGAACTGGAAGCCGCCGGCCTTCAGCTTGGACAGGATTTCCGAATTGTAGCAAACGGTGATGTTGAAGCTGATCTCGGGGTGCAGGCGCTCAAATTCCGCGATCTTGTTGGCCAGGTAATAGCGGCTGGTGTAGGGCGTGGCCACGATGTTGATGGTGCGTTCATCCTGCTCCGCGCGGCTCAGGGCGAACATGGAATCGCGGTTCAGCTTGAGCATCTGCTTGGCGTAGTAGTAATAGGTTTGGCCGTCGGCGCTCAGCTCCATGCTGCGGGTGGTGCGGTTGAGCAGCCTGGTGCCCAGCTCGGATTCCAGGTTGCGGATATGAATGGTCACCATGGACTGGGAAAGCTGCAGCCTCGCGGCGGCATTGGAAAAACTGCCTTCGTCAACAACTGCTACAAACGATTCCAACTGTTTGAAATCCATGGTGCACACCTCACGAATTATTGATAATCTTCATTAATTATAGCGAAAATTGAGTGGATTGTCAATGATATATATAAAACCCCGGCCGCCTACGCGGTCGGGGTTTGGTATATTTACATATTCCTTTTGATCTCCGTAATCAGCAAATCGCCGGTCACGGTGCGGTCCTCGGCGGAGAATCCCTGGGGGAAGTTGTCCGAGAAGAGGATCTGGCTGTTCGGGGGGAATTCATCATCGCCCTCCCAAACGATCAGGCGAACCTCGTAGCCGGGCATGATCTCAACCTGGTAGGCGGCGTCGCCGTACTTGACGGGCAGCAGCTTCAGCTTTTCGCAGGCGGCCTTGAAGGCGTTCAGGCGGGTGCCGAAGGTGAATGCTGCGCGGGTGAGGCAGCGGCCGGTGAAGGGGGTCAGGTACACATCGCCCCAGGGCATTTCGCGGTAGGTGACGAAATTGCTGCTGCAGGCGGATGCGCAGCCCTCCAGCAGGAAGCGGATCAGGTAAATCTGGGCGGGGATGCTCTTGAGGGCCAGTGCGTTCTCGCAATCGCTCTCGATGCGGAATTCCGGCCAGTACAGGCGGTAATCCGTGTAGAGCAGGCGCATGCAGAAGCAGTTCGTTTCCATGTCGAACTTTACTCCGGTGCGTGCGGCGGCTTCAGCCACATCCAGCGACTGGTATTTTTCCAGATAGTACTCAAAGGGTACCATTTCCTTGTTGTTTTCAATTACGGGCATGGTTTACTCCATTTCCTGGCAGCTGGGGAACAGGTCTGCGTTGGTGTGGGGCAGGAAGCAGGCGGCCATGAACTCGTCCATATAGCCGGGCGTGGTGGACAGTTCGATGTAGGTCATGGTCTGGGCCAGCTCCTCCACCTTGTCGTTGGCCATATCGCTCATCACCATGGCGTAAGCGCCGGCGAGGGAGGAGTTGCCGATGTAGGTGAACAGGTCGAGGTCGATGTCCGGGAACATGCCGATGCGCACAGCGTTCTTCATGTTGATGCCGCTGCCGATGCCGCCGGCCACGTACATGTGCTCGATGCAGCTTACATCCATATCCAGGCTGGTCATCATGGTGCAGATGGCGGAGAAAATGGCGCCCTTGGCACGGATGAAGTTGTCGATGTCGACGGTGTTGATGGTGATGTTGCGGCCGGTTTCGCTTTCATCGGCGAAGGCCAGCACGTAGCAGTCGAAGTCGTTGGTGTCCTTGGACACGCGCTTGCCCTCGCGGACAAACTGGCCCTTGGCGCTGATGATGCCGCAGCGGAACAGCTCGGCGATTACGTCAATGATGCCGCTGCCGCACAGGCCCACGGGCTTCTGGCCCGCTTCGCCGATGACGGAGAAGCTGGGCTCCATGGTTTCGCGGTCGATGGTGCAGGCTTCGATGGCGCCGTCGGTGGCGCGCATGCCGCAGGAGATGTCGCCGCCCTCGAAGGCGGGACCGGCGGAGCAGGCGCAGCTCATCAGGAAGTCGCGGTTGCCGAACACGATTTCGCCGTTGGTGCCAAGGTCGATGAAGATGGACATTTCATCGCGGTCCCACATCATGGTCATCAGGGTGCCGGCGGTGATATCGCCGCCCACGTAGGAGCCGATGTTGGGCGCCAGCATCAGCCGTGCGCGGGGGTTCACGGGCAGGTCCAGATCGCGGCACATCAGGTTCTTCCAGCTGAAGAACGCGGGGATGTAGGGCTCGCAGCGCACGGGCTCGGCATCGGTGCCCACGAACAGGTGGTTCATGGTGGTGTTGGCGGCAACGGCCATGCTCAGCACGTTTTCAGCCTTCACGCCCGCCTGCTTGCACATGACCTTGAGCAGGGGATCCAGGGTCTCCTTGATGATGGCGTCCTGCAGCTTCTTCTTGCCGCCGGGACGGGTGGATTCGATGATGCGGTTGATGACGTCCGCGCCGTAGCGGATCTGGCCGTTGCCGGCAGAGCCCTTGGCCAGCAGCCTGCCGTTTTCAAGATCGGTCAGAACTGCGGTGACGGTGGTGGTGCCGATGTCGATGGCCACGCCGCACATGGGGGTGGTATCGGTGGAGGCAGCCACGGTCATCAGCTCGTAGATGTTGCCATCGTGGCGGCCGCAGCAGCGCACGCTCCAGTTGCTCTCGCGCAGCACGGAGGGCAGGGTGATCATCACGCAGTGGGGGATAATCACCTCATCCACCTCAAACTCCGCCTGCAGGGCGCGCTCCAGGCGCTCGATGTCGGGCATGGTGTCGTCCAGGGTGGGCGCATCCAGGGCGATGACGGCGCTTGCAAAGCTGTTGATGAAGGGGATGTCCGCGTCGATGACGCTCTGCTTGGCTTCCTCAAAGATGCGCACTTCCGCGCCGGTGGAGAGGTCGGCAGTCTTCATGCGGCTCTTGTAGGCAGAGGCGATGTCCGGGATGCCGATCACTACATCGGTCAGCAGCTTGGAATTGCAGGCCAGGCGCCAGCCGGCGGCATAATCCTCTTCGCTGATGTGGCGGGACTTGGGGGATTCCAGCTCGCCCTCGATCAGCTTTACCTTGCACTTGCCGCAGGAGCCGTTGCCGGAGCAGGGTGCGTCGATGGCTACATTTGCGCGGCGGGCAACCTCCAGCAGGTTTTCATTTTCGGAGGCAAAGATCTCTTTATCGGCCTCATTCTCAAAGCGAAAGACAACTTTCAGCATGGTTGTACTCCTTTTTCGCATAATATACTAATTATATTTTACAATACAAATGCGAATCTTGCAAGGGTGAAAGGCAAAAAGAACCGGCCCCCGAAGGGACCGGATGAATGTTTAATACAGGGTGAAGTTGTACAGCTTGCCCGTGCCGCCCTCCTTGATGAAATAGAGGGTGTAGGTGGTGGGATAGGTTTTGATGGTGCTCTTGCCGAAGCGGGCCACATAATCGAAGCTTACCTTGCAGCTGAAGCAGCTGTCGGAATACATGTAGTAATCCGAGGAAACCACGTTTTCAAACTTTGCGCCGTTGTGGGGCGTGCCCCAGGTGTTGTCAAAGTTCTTGATGCTGTTGCGGGCGGGGGAATTCTTGGCGCAGTACTGCAGCACAGAACCCTCGGAGGCGTCCTTGGCGGAATAGCTGGAGATGCGCTGGGCCACCTTTACGACCGCCGCCTCAAATTCCTCCTTGAGCTCGGGACTCTGGGGCAGGGGCGTGGACCAGTCGGTTTCACTGTCCTGGTTGACGGGCTGAACTGCGCCGCTTTCGTCGGTGACCTCGATCACGGGCGCACCGGTTTCGCTCATGAAAGCATAGCGGATCAGCGTAGGGCTGGGAACGCCCTTGGGCAGCAGGCCTGCGGAGGCGGTGGGAATATCGGCGGTGACCACGTTGTTGGCGTCCATCGCCTTTCCGTCCACAACCACCTTGAAGCTGCTGGGCACGGTGATGGTGCAGGTGATCATTTCAGCCGCGGGCGCTTCCGGCGTGGGCTCAGGGGTGGGCTCCGGTTCCGGCTCGGCGATGGTCACATAGGTGGTCACGCCGTCCAGCTTCCACAGGCGGTTGCCGTGCTGTGTCTTTTTTCCGCTGGGCACCAGGGAGAATTCGGCAAACTTATCATCATCCAGGGACACGCGGTAGACCTTTTCATCCTCGCTGGGGGAATAGGCTTCGGTCCAGCTGACGGTCCTGCCGGCTGCGATTTCCTGCATGCTTTCGATGTAATAGGCCTTGTCGATGCCCTCCATGGTGGCAACCGAGCTGTCCAGGCTGTAGATGGTTTCAAAATCCGCATTTTCAAACATGCGGGCGGCGTCCCGGGCGGTGTGGACGGGCTGGGCGGATTCGAAGTCCGCCAGGATGCCGTCCAGATAGCGCACGCCGAACACGATGCCGAGGATGCACAGGATCACTGCGGCAAAGTAGATGCGGTAAAAGGTGGAGCGGAAGATGCTCTTTTTCTTTCTGCGTTTCTTAGTCATGGTATCCTCCCTCCTCAGCGCACGATGAACGACGTGGGCAGCTTGCGCGAGCCGGTCAGTACGACGCCGTTATTGAGATATTCGCCCTGGTAATACAGCATGGAGGAGGAGCCGCCATCCAGGTTGACGGCGTTCACGGCGTCGTAATCCAGCATGACCTTGATCAGGTCCGCGTAGGATGCGCCGATGCTGTTGGCCTGGCGGCCGTCGATGACCAGCATCAGCACCGCGCCGTCCGCCCTCTGGCCGATGGCGGTGCGGGGATTCAGGCCGGAGCCGGAGCCGCTCACGGTGACGGGCTCGCCGTTGGCCACCAGTACGGGGCCGAAGGTGACGCAGTCGCGCATGTTGCGCTCCTTGGCCTGCGCGCCGGAGAATTCGCCGAAGATCAGGATGTCGTCCTCATTGAAGCCCACAACGATGTTGCGCAGGGCGGATTTATCCGCCTTATTCAGCAGCTTGCCGTCGGCGATGACCAGGCCGCCGGGCTGGCCGCCGTTGCCGCCGCCGCCGTCATCATGGAAGGCGCCGCCGTTGATGGCCGCCACAGCGTCGTAACGCTCTGCAATCTGATGCAGCTGCAGGCCGGGCTTGGAGTTGAAGGAATCCCGGCTGGTGCCGACGGACACGCGGGAGGGATCCTGAACGATCATCATGTAGCCGTTGTAGGTGCCGCCGTGCACCTCGTAGATTTTGATGCCGTCCTCATCCACGATGGGCGCGTCGGTGGGCACGGGGGTCACCAGGGCGGACATATCGATGGCGGGGGACTCCTCCGCATCCTCGGGAACCGGCGTGGGTTCAGGCGTGGGCGGAGCGATCACGATGAGGGAGGTGTCGGTTTCCTCCTCAACGGAGGCCAGCTGGTTGCGCTTGACGATTTGCTGAACCTCGGCCTCGCTGTAGTAGATGCGGGGCACGAACTTCAGGGCGCTGGTTTCCAGCAGGGATACGGTCAGCAGATCGCCCATGGTTCTGGAGGGGCCGCGGAAGGCGGCGTAGCCTGCGCTCAGAACCGCAGCCAGCAGCAGGACGATTATGGTCAGCACCGTGAGCACGCTGCGCCAGGCAATGCGGCGGATCTTGCGCCTGCGGCGCAGCTTCGCCTTGCGTGCACGCTGGGCGGCGGTCAGGGTGCGCTTTTTCTTTTCGGGCATGGTTATCGCTTCCTTAATAAATACTCTGCACACCAGTATAACACTGCTGTGCAAAGATTCGGCTCACGTTTGTCGTATTTAATCAAAAGATAAAGAATCCCGGACGCTTCTGCGCCCGGGATAGAAGGTATTGTGTTTTTACAGCAGCGGATCCATGCCCAGAACCGGATGGCCCTTCTCGGTGAGGAAGGCGAGCAGCTCTTCGCCGTCGGTGGTGATGGTTTCATCGGCGATCATATCTGCGAAGTTCTCCACGCCGTAGAGCTCCTGAGCGGTCTTGTTCAGGCGGGCTGCCACATCGTCCTTGAGCTCCTTGGGCATCCATACGATGCGCTCGATGCCGCCCTCGGCCTTGGCAAACTTCTTGCTGGCGATGAAGTGACGGCCGTGGCCCATGAAGCCGGGGGTCTGCACGCCGCCGCCGGTCATGCTGGCCAGCTCGCCGAAGGTCATGCCGGTGGGGGTCATGCCTGCGTATTCGCGGTTGCAGATGATGAAGCCGTTCGACATGGGCTCAATGCCGCAGATGCACTCGAAGCAGCCGCAGCTGGTCATGGGATCCTCCAGGATGGAGTAGAGGGTTACGGTTTCAACTGCGCCCTGGGTGGCGGAGCCGACGGCCTCGTTTACGGTTTCATATGCGCCGGTGCGCTCATCGGTGCAGCCTACCTTGGCGATGGGCTGGCAGGGGCCGGTGGGGTTGAGCTGGTTGGTTGCCTTGGCGTCCAGCCAGGATACGGCGCCGCAGAGACCAAGACGCTCGGGAGTGACGATGCAGACGTGGCTGGGAGAGAAGGCCTGGCACAGAATGCAGGTGTAAAACACATCCACAGATTCGTCGGTCATGCTCTTCAGGCG
>JAGBAU010000092.1 GCA_017938785.1 Clostridia bacterium | reverse complement strand
TGGCCGGAAGAGAGCACGAAGCGGTCGCGGTTGGTCCACTTCGGGTCTGCCGGGTTGTGCTTCATATGCTTGCCCCAAACGGCATAAGCGGCGGGCGCGGCGCCCATGGGCATTCCGGGGTGGCCGGAGTTGGCTTTCTGAACTGCCTCGGCAGCGAGAATGCGAATGGCATTGACGACCATCTGTTCATGATTCATGGTAATGCACTCCTATCTGTTTAAAAGTAATTTGATACGTATTGTGAGTCTATGTTTTCTACCACGCCCGTTCCCGGACAGGTAGGCTCCAACGATATTATACCATAAGATTTAACCGTGCGAAAGTTCTTCCGGCAATTTTCTTTGTTTTTATGGCATTTTTGTACAATTTAATTGTACGGCTCATTCGCCTGCGGCCTGCTTCAGCGGGCTCAGGTCCAGGGTGTCCACATCCTTGAGCAGGCAGTAGAGCTGCCTGAGCATGTATTCCACGCCGCCGGGCACATCGCTCTCGGCGTTGAGCGGCATCACCGGATCATGCACGGACAGGCGCAGCAGGAACCATGCGTTGTTCACGCCGCCGTCCAGGTTGAAGCTGATGCGCACGCCTTCGCGGTTGTCGGGGGCCAGCTGCCATTCGGGATTGTTCAGCGTGTGGCTCAGGATCATTTCGATCACATCCTGGCCGGCAACGCGGAAGTCCTCTTCATCGGTGATGGGCAGGCGGATTTCAGTGGACTCCACCGGCTCCTGCAGCTCGTCGATGAGGGAGGAGAGGGTCTTGCCGTCGCGCTTTCTGCGCATGGCTTCGCAGATCAGGCGGGTGACCAGGTACATGCCGTCGTCCAGGAAGAAGTTCTCCCGCAGGGCGGCGTGGCCGCTGGTTTCGATGGCCAGGGGGCAGTCGATGCCCTCGTCGTTGAGGCGGATGGCCTCGTCGATGACATTGCGGTAGCCGCGCTTGAAGCGGTAGTGGGTGCCGCCCCATTCGGCGATGAACTGCGCAAGGCCGGAGCTGGTCACGCTGTCGGTCACGAAGGTTGCGCCCGGATGCTCCTCCAGCAGGATGACTGCGATCAGCGCGATCAGGCGGTTGCGGTTGATGGCCTTGCCATTCTGGTCCACGATGGCGGCGCGGTCGCAGTCGGTATCGAAGATCACGCCCAGGTCGGCGCGGCTTTCGAGTACTGCCTTGGAGATGAACTCCATGGCCACCGGATCCTCCGGATTGGGAACATGGTTCGGGAAGGTGCCGTCGGGATCGAGGAACTGGCTGCCCTCAACCTCTGCGCCCAGGTCCTCCAGCAGGTCCGCATAGAAACCGCCGGCGCCGTTGCCCGCATCCACAACCACATGCAGGCCCAGCAGGGGCTTCACGCTGTCGTCGTTCAGGCGCTTGCGGATCATGGCCTTCAGGCCCTCGGAATAGGTGGACAGGAAGTCGATTTCCTTCACCAGCGGATCGGGGATTTCCACATTGGCTGCCGCCTCGATCAGATCCTTTACATCTGCCGAGGTCAGGCCGCCGTCGCGGGTGATGAACTTGAAGCCGTTTTTCTGGGCGGGATGGTGGCTGGCGGTGATCATGATGGAGCCGTTGGCGCGGGTTTCCTCATCCACGCAGACCATAAACATGGCGGGTGTGGTGCACAGGCCGCAGTCCAGCACATCGCTGTCCGCCGCCTTCATGCCCTGGATGAGGGCGTCCTTCAGGCGCGGGCCGGATACGCGGGAATCGTGGCCGACGGCGATCTTGACCTTGTCACTGGTGGTGCCGTAGCGGCGGGCCACCCACTGGGCGAATACAAAGCCGATCTTCTCGGCAAATTCGTCGGTGAGCTGGTCGGCATTGCCGCGGATGTCGCTGCCGCTTCTCAGTTTCAGCCAGTCATTCAAATTGGAACTCATAGGTACCTCCATTTGGTCGGGGGATGACCTGCATCATGCCTGCTGCATGTACAGATCGATGATGGTGCGATACAGCGGCCGCAGCCGCTCAAAGCCCTGGCGCAGCTCCTGCGCCAAAGCGGGGGAACGAATCAGGTCAAAGTCATCAATGACTTTTTCAAAATAGAAGTTTTTCGCCGCGTAGAGCGTGCGCAGCTGCACGGGCACCTCTTCCGGGATGGCCACGCGGGTGGAAAGCTCCGGGAAGAAGTGGAATTCCTCCATAAGGGGCTGAACCAGATCCAGCATCATCTGCGGATTTTCCAGAATCAGCTTGCGAATCAGGTCCATCAGGGGCTTGTTGCCCTTGTAAAAACCCATGCCGTAGAAACCGCCGCTGTCGCGTACCTCAAAGAAGAGACCGGGCAGCTTGCCCTTTTCTTCGCCGGTGTGGTGGAAGGAAATCCAGCTGCAGTCGCGGTAGGGGGATTTGTCCCTGGAGAAGCGGATGTCGCGGTTGATGCGGCTCACCACCCGGTGGGGGCGGCGCTCCAGGTTGGGGTCGATTTCCTCCGCCAGGTCCGCCAGATCCAGCGCCAGCGCCAGGCTGGGTTCGCGCACCGCGCGCAGATACCAGTCCCGGTTCTCCTGGAAGAAGGCCCGGTTGTTGTTGAAGCGGATGGCCATGAAGAACTCGAAGGTTTCGTTAGAATATCCCTGAAACATTTAATTGCGTCCTTTGGTTTTGTTTTTGGGTGCGCGCACGGGGGTAAAGCGGTTGGTCTTGCCCATTTCCTCCTTGCGGCGCTGCTTTTCTGTGGCAATGCGCAGTTGTTTTTCGATGCGTGCCCGGCGGGATGCGATCAGCAGCATGATGATCAGCACCAGCAGCACCACGATGCCTGCGATCAGCAGCACGGCAAAGGTGGAGCTTCCGCCGATTTTGATGGAGCTTCCGGTGAATTCGATGAAGCCGGGGGTTGCGCCCTCGGGCAGCACGCCGTCCGGAGTGATGCTTACGCTCACCGTAGCGGCGGATGCACTGTGCTCCTGACCGTTTTCATCGGTGTAGCTGAGGGTGAAGTTGTAAGCGGAATCGTCAATCACACGGAAGGGGAAGCTGCGCTCCACCGCACCGTCGGCAGGGATGATTTCATAGCGCCGAAGTGCTCCGGTATTGGTTTCATAGAGCAGTACATCCCGGGCGTCGGTTCCACCTTCGTTGGCGATGCGCACGGTGATATCCACATCGCCGCTGCGGCGGATGCGGGGGGTGTCGGTGGAGGCGGTGATGGTGAGCAGCGCGCCCTCGGCGGAGGTCATGGGTAAGAGGGCTGCGTCATCGGTGATGAAGTCGATCCTTTCGCCGGATTCGGTCACGCCGGTCACGCGCCAGCGGAAGCCTTCTTCTCCGCGCACAGGATAGGCATGGCTCACCTCAACGGGATCGCCGCCTGCGGGAACTACCAGGGAATCGGCGATCACGCCGCCGTAGATGTCGTCCATGATGCATACATCCCGGTAATCCACATTGCCGGTGTTAATCATCAGCAGCACCACGTCTGCGATGCTTCCGGAGAAGGCGGAGTAGCCTGCGGAGAACTGAACCTCCATGCCCGGCCGGGCGATGCGGATGGGCGCGTCTTCCAGGGTGAAGGTATGAATTTCATCGGATGTGTCCGTCTTGTAATCCAGTATGGCCGAGGACACGGTTTCCTCGGTGATGGTTGCGCGGCTGATCAGGGTGCGGCTTTCACCCACCTCCAGGCGCTCTACGCGGCCAGTGAAATCACCCAGGCTGTCCTGCACGCGCAGGTTGTTCAGCGCTACGTTACCGGTATTGCGGATGCGGTAGGTGACAGTCAGCGTATCGCCGATCCTTGCGCAGCGGCTGGAGAACTGGCGGGTGAATTCCGCCTGGGGCAGGCTGTCGCTGCGGCGGATTCCCGTATGGATGGTGTAGTTCACCTTGCCTTCAGGATTGAAGGGATCATCATGGCTTAATATATAGGTAATTTCTCCTTCGTCCAGCTCCTCGGCGGATACGCTGTGCTGGCGGTTGAAGTTCTGGGTTTCGCCCGCGGCAATGCGTCCAAAGGGCTCGGAGAGCAGGCCGTCCGAGGAGGACAGATACACGTTCAGTGCATCCACGTCGGAAGTATTCTCGATGGCAAAGCTCAGCATCACGTCGCCGGGTTCCACCAATTCTGACGGGCGCGCGGTCATCTGGATGCTCAGCAGTTCACGCTGCTCCTCCGCCTGGGCGGAAGGCATAGCAAAGCGCTGTGTTTCACTCATAAAGTCAAACACAGCCATCATCAGGCAGATTGCTATAACACAGGTCCAAACCCTGTTTCGTCGAATCATCCGAAAGAGAACCTCGTTGCATCTAATATTCCAACTCTATTTTATGTCATGTTCGGAGGGCTGTCAAGGGAAAAGGATGGAATTGAACGTTTTCCGCTGAGCGCCGGTCGAAGAGTTCTTTCAAGAAATTTACACAAAAAGACCTTGTAATTCTCTGTGCAGGATGCTATAATATGCCTCGCGAGTTTGGGAAAGCCCGGACTGCGAGCAGTTTTAAACGGCGAAACTGCCTAAAGAACGCCGATCATACAGGGATAACGCAGCGGCAAAGGCCAGCAGCACCCTGGCGGAGCTTTTCCGCATAGCAGTTTCAAACGGTGGTACTGCTTAAAAACACCGATCATAACGAGGGGCATTAGCACAGTTGGTAGAACGAACCAACGGTAGTTTAACCCCGGGCGGAAATAATCCGCAAGCAGTTTCAACGGAGGTCTGCAACAAAACCACCGATCATACGAGGGGCATTAGCACAGTTGGTAGCGCGCTACATTCGCATTGTAGAGGTCGACGGTTCGAATCCGTTATGCTCCACCACCTCTGGACTCTAACTTTGATACGAAGTTAGAGTCCAGTTTTTTATTTATTCTTGCAAATTCAGCCCCTAAAACGCCCTGTAAGCCCTTGTTC
>JAGBAU010000091.1 GCA_017938785.1 Clostridia bacterium | reverse complement strand
TACATGAAGGGCCCGCCCGCGTATTCGATTCTGAGGAAGATGCCATTGCCGCCATCTACGCAAAGCAGATTGTGGCCGGCGATGTGGTGGTTATCCGCTATGAAGGCCCCAGGGGTGGCCCCGGCATGCGCGAAATGCTCAACCCCACCAGCGCCATCTGCGGCATGGGTTTGGGTGAGAAGGTTGCATTGATCACCGATGGCCGCTTCTCCGGCGCGACCCGCGGCGCTTCCATCGGCCACATCAGCCCTGAAGCCGCCGCCGGCGGTTTAATCGCGCTGGTTGAGGAAGGCGATTTGATTTCTATCGATATTCCCAACTGCAGGATTGAACTGAAGGTTGCCGACGAAGTTCTCGCCCGTCGCAGGGCAAACTGGGTCTGCCCCGAACCGAAGGTGAAAACCGGCTATCTGGCACGCTATGCCAAGCTGGTTTCCTCCGCAGATAAGGGCGCCATTCTGGAATAAAAAACACGCCCGGTCGGGTGGTTCAGCGGAATACTGAACGAACCTGGCCGGGCGTTTTTATACTTGAGCGGTGCTAGCAATTCTCAATATACGCCACGCCGATGCAGCCCTTTCCCAGGTGCACCCCCAACACGGGCCCGGTGCGGCGGCGTTCCAGTTCCCGGTCATCGCCGGCCAGGCGTATCATCAGGTTCGACGCCTGTTCATCCCCAAGGAAGCTGTCGACAACAACCTTGCCGCACGCTGCCCTGCAGAAAGCGCGCAGCTTGTTTGCCCTGTCGATTTGTCCGCGGGCGATGCCGGCGGAAACCACCGCTCCCTCGCGAACCTCCAGGATGGGCTTGATGTTCAGCACGGTAGAGATGGACATCTTCACATTTCCCAGCCTTCCGCTCCTGCGCAGCGGCGCCATATCATCCACAGAAAAGGCCAGGCGCACCTGATGGCGAAGCTTATTGAGCTGTTTGGCAATCGAAGACAGCTTCTCGCCATTCTGAATCATGCAGTGGGCTTCGCAGATCAGCAGATACAGCCCTGCACAGGTGGTCAGTGAATCCACCACCTCAATGCGCTTGTTGCCCAGTTCGCGGGCTGCCAGCACCGCATTGGAATAGGTACCGCTGAGCCGGGAAGACATGGTGATACAAAGCACATCGCTGCCTGCCCTGCGTATGCGGCTGAAGGTGCTCAAAAACACGGATATGGGTGCCTGCGAAGTGTGCGCCTGATCAATCTGCTGCGCCACCTGCATTTCAGCGCGATCGTCATCCTCCTCGATGCAGCCCTCGTTAATGCTCGGGCCTGCACCGAAGGAATAGCTCATTGGTACGATCACCACGCCCAGCCGGGAAGCTTCTTCGTGGGTAAGGTAGGCAGTGCTGTCCGTTACAATGGTAATCATGCCTGTCCACCTCCGATTCTGCGAAATTTCTGATATCGTTTATCCAGCAATTCAGAAACATCCATCTCCCTGCTTTGCCTGAACAGGTTCAGGATTTCTGTTTTGAGTTCATCCATATTCACCTGCGCAGGCAGGATTTTTTCAATTATGCCCATCTTATAGAGTTCATCCGCTGTGAGATGCAATTCTTCCGCTGCTTCCATGGCGCGCTTGGAATCCTTCCAGAGGATGCTGGCTGCCCCCTCCGGGGAAATCACGGAATAATAGGCATCCTCAAGCATCCAGACTTCATCTGCAACAGCCAGTGCAAGCGCGCCTCCGCTGCCGCCTTCGCCGATGACGATGCTCAGAACCGGTACCTTCACAGTCATCAGTTCATACATGTTTTCGGCAATCGCCTGTCCCTGGCCGCGCTCTTCAGCACCCACACCGCAGTAGGCGCCCGATGTATCCACCAGACAGAGGATAGGACGATGAAATTTTTCTGCGAGGCGAATCTGGCGGAGCGCCTTGCGGTAGCCCTCCGGATTGGCGGAACCGAAATTGCGGCGCAGCTTTTCCTGGGTGGTATCGCCCTTCTCGATGCCGATGATGGTCACGGGCATGCCGCCCATATCACCAATGCCCGCAACAACTGCGGGGTCATCGCCAAAGCGCCGGTCGCCGTGCATCTCCAGGAAGGAATCGGTCAAAGCGTGAATGTATTTAAAGGCAGTCGTCCTGCCGGCACTACGAGCAGATTGAACACATTCATATGCCTTCATTGTCCGCCCTCCCTTCTATGCATGCGCAGGATCAACGCAAGCTTTTCCTTCAGTTCACGGCGATCGCAGATCATATCCAGAAATCCCTTTTCCAACAGGAATTCAGATCGCTGGAAACCGGGCGCCAGCTTCTGGCGTATGGTCTGTTCAATTACGCGCGGACCGGCAAAGCCGATCAGCGCATCGGGTTCCGCAATGATGATATCACCTTCCATGGCGAAGCTGGCGGTCACGCCGCCGGTGGTGGGATCGGTGAGCACGGCAACATACAGGCCGCTCCGGTCGCTGTGGCGCTTCACTGCGCCGGTGGTTTTGGCCATCTGCATCAGGGACACCATGCCCTCCTGCATGCGTGCGCCGCCGGACACACAGCAGCCCACCACGTTCAGTTCTTTTTCCATGGCATATTCAAACAGGCGGGTGATCTTTTCACCCACCGCTTCGCCCATAGAGCCCATAATGAACGCCGGTTCCATGGCAAAGATACAGCATCTTTCGCCGCCGATGCAGCATTCACCGGTGATCACAGCTTCATTTTCGCCGGACTTCGCCTCTGCCTGGGCAAGCTTTTCCGGATATCCCGCAAAAGAGATGGGATCGCTGCTGCAAAGCTGCGGCCACATTTCAACAAAGCTGCCTTCATCCGCCAGCAATTCAATCCGCCTGCGTGCGCCGATGCGCAGATGATGCGCACATTTGGGACACACATGGGCGTTCTTATTCAATTCATCTGTTTCCAGCATGGCCTTGCACTTGGGACAGGAAACATAAAGCTCATCCGGCACGACAGGCGCGCTGAGTTCGTTTGCACCGGCGCCCTCCAATGCAATCCTGGGCCTGCGGAACAGGTTTTTCGTGAGCATAGTTTACCTCCCGCTGAGATATTCGGTGGTGTAGCTGCCGTCCTGAAAAGCAGGTTCCGCAATCAGGTCAGCCTGCAGCCAGCCAGTGTGTTCCACACCCTCGATCACCATCTCGCACAGCGCGGCCTGCATCTTGCGCAAGGCCTCGGCGCGCGTATTGGCATGCACAATCAATTTGGCAATCATGGAATCATAGTGGGGCGGAATCACATAATCCTGGTAGAGCGCCGTATCAAAGCGCACCCAGGGGCCGCCGGGCACATGCAAAAGGCTCACCCTGCCTGCGCACGGGCGGAAGTTTTCCGCCGGATTCTCTGCATTGATGCGGCATTCAATGGCATGGCCGGACAGTCGGATATCCTCCTGCCGGAAGGGAAGTTCCATGCCCGCCGCCACGCGGATCTGCCATTTCACCAGATCCACGCCGGTAACCATCTCAGTTACGGGATGTTCCACCTGCAGGCGGGTGTTCATCTCCATGAAATAGAACTTTTTGTCCTCCGTCAGCAGGAATTCCACCGTGCCCACGCCCTCATATCCTACGGCCGACGCAGCCTTCCGGGCAGCTTCGAGCATATCTGCACGCAGTTCTTCATCCACTGCCGGAGAAGGGCTTTCTTCGATCAGCTTCTGGTTTTTGCGCTGCATGGAGCATTCGCGCTCCCCGAGGGTGATGATATTGCCATGGAGGTCGCAAAGCAGCTGTACTTCCACATGCTTTACGTTTTCCAGCAGCTTTTCCAGATAC
>JAGBAU010000007.1 GCA_017938785.1 Clostridia bacterium | reverse complement strand
CTCGTCAGCCACGGCTCCTCCACCGTGCCGCAGGAGTATGTGCGCCAGATCAATCAGATGGGCGGCCAGCTTGAAAACGCCTACGGCATCGAAGTGGCCCAGCTGGTGGATGTGGCCAAGTGCGGCATCAACAAGATCAATGTGGATACCGATATCCGCCTCGCCTGCACCCGCAATGTGATGGAGCTGTTCCGTGATCATCCCGAGCTCAAGGAAAGCCCCGCCATCGGCCAGCTGTATCAGGATATGACCTCCCAGCCCCGCAACATCGACCCGCGCAACTATGTGGGCAGCATCATGGACGCCATCATGTACGGCAAGATCGAGCATGAGCATGTGGAGCTGATCGATGAGTGCATGCAGAACGGCGCTATGGAAGCCATCGCCCCGCTGCTGGTGCAGTTCGGCAGCTACCGCAAGAGCCACCTGATCGAGCTGGTGACCTGCGAGCAGATGGCCGACCGCTATAAGAAGGAGGGCATCTGATGAAACATATTTTCTTTAACGCCAAGCGTTTTGACATCACGCCTGATTTTGGCGGCGTGAACCGCCTCGCTCCCATGCAGGAGTGGGGCAAGACCATCGTGGAACAGACCCAGGAAGCCCTGCGCGAGTATGAAAACGCCGAGTTTGTGATGTATCTGCCCGAAGCCCATCTGCTCAGCGCCGCTGCTGCCCGCACGGAAAACAGCCCTGTGAAGCTCGGCTCCCAGAGCGTCTACCGCATGGATACCTCCGTGGGCGGCAATTTTGGCGCTTTCACCACCAACCGCACCGGCAACGCCGTGCGCCTCATGGGCTGCGAAAGCACCCTTATCGGCCACTGCGAGGAGCGCAATGACAAGATGGGCATTCTGGCGGAAGCCGGTGTGACGGGCGAAGCCGCCGCTGCCGCTGTGAACCGCCTGCTGAATGCGGAAATCAAGGCTGCGCAGGCTGCGGGGCTGACGGTTCTGTACTGCATCGGCGAAAAGAGCGAGGAGCAGGAGAAATGGCAGGAAGTGCTCGGCGCGCAGCTGGACATCGGTCTTGATGGCGTGGACAAGAGCAAGGTGGTCATCGCCTACGAGCCCATCTGGTCCATCGGCCCCGGCAAGACCCCGGCTGATAAGCCCTACATTGAAAAGATTGCCCGCTTCGTCAAGGAACGCACAGGCGGCATGGATGTGGTGTACGGCGGCGGCCTCAAGCAGGACAACGCCGAAATGCTCGCTTCCATTGAGGAAATCGACGGCGGCCTGATCGCGCTGACCCGCTTCCAGGGCGAGATCGGCTTCTACCCGGACGAGTATCTGGACATCATTCGCAAATATCTGAAGAAGTGAGGAAAGCACAATGAAGCTTGATTTTGAATACGGCTCCGGCTTTATGAGCGCTGAACTGCCCGACAATACCGATATTTTCATTCCCGGCGAAACCGTGGCCGATCCCGCCTGCCTGCCGCAGGACTGGGATTCCCTGTACAATGCCACGCTGGAAAGCATCCGCAATCCCATCGGCATGGAGCCCCTTGCCGAGCTGGCCAAGGGCAAGAAGACGGTTGTGTTCGTCATCCCTGATATCGTCAAGGGCGGCAATCAGCCCACCAGCCACCGCAAGGTCGCCATCCGCGCCTGTTTGGATGAGCTGTACTCCGCCGGCATCCAGAAGAAGGACATCCTCTTCCTGTTCTCCAACGGCCTGCATCCCCGCGCCACCGTGCCGGAAATGAAGACCATGCTGGGCGATCTGTTTAACGAGTTCTATCCCTCCGGCCAGATTACCAGCCACGACAGTGAGGACTACGAGCACATGGTGGACCTGGGCTATACCGATCAGGGCGACCATGTGTTGATGAACAAGTATGTGTTCGACGCGGATATCGCCATCCTCATCGGCCACACGCAGGGCAACCCCTACGGCGGCTACTCCGGCGGCTACAAGCACTGCGCCACCGGCATCAGCCACTGGCGTTCCATCTCCGCGCACCATGTGCCGCAGGTCATGCACCGCGAGGACTTTGTGCCCGTTTCCACCAACAGCCTCATGCGCGACAAGTTCGACCGTCAGGGCATGCTGATGGAAGAGAAGATGGGCAAGAAGTTCTTCTGCTGCGATGCGGTGCTGGATACCAAATCCCGCCAGATCGAGATCAACTCCGGCTGGGCCAAGGAAATGCAGCCTGTGAGCTGGAAGACCGCCGACAAGCGCACCTATGTGCACTGGGCGGAGAAGAAGTACGACGTGGTCGTCTTCGGCATGCCCACCAACTTCCACTATGGCAACGGCATGGGCACCAACCCCATCCAGATGATGCAGGCGCTCAGCGCGCAGGTGATCCGCCACAAGAGGATCCTCTCGGACAAGTGCGTGTTCATCGTATCCTCCATCTGCGACGGCTACTTCCACGATGAACGCTGGCCCTACCTGCGTGAGATTTACGATATGTTCCAGCATGATTACATGAACATCCTGCCGGATATGAACCGCTATGGCGAGTACTTTGCCACCAATGAGGAGTACATCCGCAAGTACCGCTTCGCCAATGCGTTCCATCCCTTCCACGGCTTCAGCATGATGAGCTGCGGCCATCTGGCGGAGGAGCACACCAGTGCCATCTACATCGTAGGCGCGCGCGAGCCCGGCATTGCTCGCGGCATGGGCCTGAAAACCCGCGCAACCTTCGAAGAGGCGCTCGCCGACGCGAAGAAGAAGTTCGTGGGCGAGAACCCCAACATCCTCGCCCTGCCCCGCGCCTTCACCACTGCGGCTGTGCACCTGTGCATGAAGAACCCCGAGGAAAACAGCCACACCCGCGATGGCATCAGCCATCCCTGCGGCTGCTAAGCAAAAACGCCTTCCCGTAAAGGGAAGGCGTTTTTCACTCGGCTCACG
>JAGBAU010000090.1 GCA_017938785.1 Clostridia bacterium | reverse complement strand
TCACCCCCGACCGCGCCCGCGCGGAAGCCCACATGAAGGCCTTCGATCCCGCTGCATGGGAGGCGCAGGTGAAGCGCATCTTCGGCAAGACCGCGCCCGAAATCCTGGAGATCGAAAAGAAGACCCAAAAGAACGACCCCGCCAAGCACGCCCGGCGCCTGGATAGGATCATCAACGGCTGGGACGAAATCCTCAAAATTATCGACGAGGAGCTGCCGGACTTCGGCGAGCTGTATAAGCTGATGGCCGCCACGGGCATGCCCATGCGCCCCAGCGAGATCGACGTGAACATGCCCGATACCATCGACGCCTTCGTGGGCGCGAGGGATATAAGGGATAAGTACCTGAGCTGCAGCCTGATCTGGGATCTCGGCATGATGGATGAATTTGCCGAGTATCTGGAGGACGTGGCGGAGATTTAAATGAACAGGAAAACCCCGGCCGTTGGGCCGGGGTTTTTGTGTGGAGACGGCAATCCCTCAGGCCCTTCGGGCCAGCTCCTTTGCACAAGGGAGCCAAGGGAAACCCAATCCAACCCAGCCCCTGGCCTGCGGAGCAAAATCAACATTTCGAATCCGAAAAAAGAATCCGGGAGAACAAATCTCCCGGATTCATAACTAACGATTGAAGCCTAAGCAATGCTACCCGCAAGGGAATTAGCCTGCATACTCTGCCCAGTGGTCGGTCCACTTCTCGAGCAGGGCGGTCTTCTGCTGGCCCAGCCACTCCCAGTCGATGGCCTTTACGCCAAGCTCGGAGTCGGAGGGATAGTTGCCGTAGGTGATGGAGCCGTTGGTGCCGCGGGCGCAGTTCTCGATGGAACGGGCCTGATGGTACTCAGCGGATGCGCAGAAGTCGATGAAGGCTTCAGCAGCTGCCTGACGGGGAGCGCCCTTGATCATGCCGGCGCCGGAAGCGCAGGCGGTGTTGCCCTCCTTGGGGTATACCAGGCGGATGTTGTCTGCGCCGTTCTGGGTGATCTGCATCTCAACGATGTTTTCGTAGGTCAGACCGACAACATATTCGCCGGAGATAACGGACTTGAATACGGTGGAGGAGGAGGTGGTGATAACGCCGTCGGAGTTCTCGATCAGCTTATCCATGTACTCCCATGCCTTTTCATCGCCGAACTCGTCGCCCATCAGAGCCAGGATGGTGTGGAACTGACGATATGCGGAGGAGGAGGCGTTGGGGTCGGCCTGGATGATCTTGCCCTTCAGAGCGGGATCCAGCAGGGATTCGTAGGAATCGATGGTCAGGCCCAGCTCGGCTTCCAGTTCCTCGTTGACGACCAGTGCCATGTACTGTACGTCGAAGAAGGTGTAGTAGCCGTAGGGATCGTGAGCGGTCAGCTCATCGGCGATGGTGGAGGTGTAGGGCTGCAGGATGTCGTGGTAGACGGTGCCGTCGGACTCGAACAGGCCGCCCATCAGAACGTCTGCCTGGGGATTGTTGACCTCGCCGCGGGCGCGGGCAACCAGCTTACCAACGGAGTCGGAAATCCATTCGATGGTGCAATCCGGATAGTATTCATACCAGATGGCTTCTACGGTCTGCTGCTGGGCGTCATCCAGGGTGGAATAGACGACCACGCGGTCACCGATGGAGGAGGGGTCTTCGCGTACCCAGGAGGGCTTGCCCTCAGCGAAGGCTGCGCAGCTCAGCACCAGCAGAGCTACCAGAACGAGGCTCAGGATCTTTTTCATGTTCTTTTCTCCTTTTTTGTTTACTTTTAAGCCCGAAGGCTTTAGGCACAGATGGGGATCAGACGCTCATCTTCTCGCTGCCGCGGGTGCACACCAGGTACAGAATCAGGCAGGCGATGGTGAGCAGGGTGGTTACCGTGGCAAAGGCCGAAGCCGTGCCGTAGGAACCCAGGGTGATGGCGTTGTAGGTGGAGAGGGTCAGCGTGATCGTGGAGTTGTTGTACAGGAAGATACCGCTGGACATCTCCGTGATGATGGATACGAAGCTCAGGATTGCGCCGGACACGATGCCGCTGGTCATCTGGGGGACCGTTACGCGCATGAAAGTTTTGATCTTCGATGCGCCCAGGGAGATGGCGGCTTCCTCGGTGCTGATGGGAATCTGCATCATGGTGGCCGTGGCCGAACGGCTGGTGTAGGGCATTCGGCGGATTGCCAGGGCGATGACCATGATGGTCATGGTGCCCGTCAGGGAGATGTACTGGTTGTTGAAGGCCACGATCAGGGCGATACCGATAACTGCGCCGGGCATGATGTAGGGCAGCATGGAGATGGTGTCCACCGTGTGGCTGAGCACGCTGGAACGGCGCACAACCAGGTAGGCAACGATGACCGCGATGATCACGATGACCGCCAGCGCGATGATGGAGATCACCAGCGTGTTGGAAATCGAGCGGCCCAGCAGCTTGCGCACGGCGTTTTTGTAGTTGCCGAAGGAGTAGGTTGCCTGGGCGACCTGACCCTTGTAATCCCGGAAGGAGTCGAAGATGATGTAGAACTGCGGCAGCAGCGCCACGCCCACCAGGCCGTAGCAGTAGATGTGCATCAGCACGCCGCCCAGGCCCTTGGGCTTCTTCTTCTCGATGGGATGCAGGGAGTTGATGGTGAACTTGAAGCGGCTGGTTGCAAACTTCTGGAACAGGAAGACCACTGCCGTCAGCACGATGGCCAGCACGCTGACCGCCGATGCGAAGTTGTAGTCCGCGCCGACTTCACTGAGGAACGAATCGTAGATGAGCACGGGGAAGGTCTTGTAGCCCTCGCCGATGAGCGCCGGGGTGCCGAAGTCTGCGAAGGCGCGCATGAATACGATCAGCGCCGCGGCCAGGATGGTGGGCATGGTGAGCCCCAGAACCACCTTGAAAAAGCGCTTCACGCCGCCGCAGCCCAGGTTCGCCGAGGCTTCCATCAGGCTGTTGTCGATGTCCGCAAAGGCGCCGTTCATGTAGATGACGACCAGCGGGAACAGTTTCAGCGATTGCACCAATAGGATGCCGCCGAAGCCGTATATGGAGCCGATTTCGATGCCGATGGTCTCCAAAAGGTTGGTGATCACGCCGTTTCGGCCCAGCAGCATGATCCAGCTGTAGGCGCCGATGAACGGGGCGGACATGGTGCACAGCAGGCAGGTGACGAAGAGGATTTTGCGGCCCTTCAGCTTGTAGAAGCTGAAGAAGTAGGAGAAGGGTACGCCGATCAGAAGGCTTATAAACATAACCGCGGCGGACACCTTGAAGGAGTTCAGGATGGTTTTATAGTAGAACTTCTTCGAGAAGAACTTGATGAAGGCCTTCATGGTAAAGCCGGTGCCTTCCACATAGAAGGCTTCCCACAGAAGGCGCACGCAGGGGTAGATGAAGAACAGGGTCAGCAGGGCAAGCAGGCACAGCGCCAGGCTCGTCCACAAATCCCATTTGCGTCTGCGGTTCACACGCACACCTCCAGTTCGTTGCGCACGCCGCGCATCAGCGAGAGGGTGGTGTCCTTATCGAACACGTTTGCCTTCACGGCGTTCAGGGTGAGGCGCACCTTGGTGCCGGGGGGCAGGATGGAATCGATGCGGGATTCCTGGATGATCTCCACTTCCTCGCCGGTTTCGGTTTCCACGAAGTAGTGGGTGTTCAGGCCCAGGAACACGCTGTCCTTGATTTCGCCGTGCAGGCCCTCGCCTTCGAGGTCGGTGTGCACGATGAGCTCCTCGGGACGGGCGGAAACCACAACCTCGCGGGGGGTCTTATCGGCGGGATCGAGGTCTGCGATCGCAACTGCGTAGCCGTTGCCGAAGCGGATGCCGCCCTCGGTGAGCTCCGCCTTGAGCAGGTTCGATTTTCCGATGAAGGTGGCAACGAACAGGTCCGCCGGGCGCTGGTAGATGTCCTTCGGGCGGCCGCAGTGGCGGATGACGCCGGCGGACATGACGGCGATGCGGTCGGAGATGGCCATGGCCTCCTCCTGGTCGTGGGTGACGTATACGGTGGTGATGCCCACGTTGCGCTGGATGCCCTTGATGACGGTGCGCATCTCCACGCGCAGCTTGGCGTCCAGGTTGGACAGGGGCTCGTCCATCAAGAGCACGTCCGGCTGGATGACCAGCGCACGGGCCAGCGCCACGCGCTGCTGCTGGCCGCCGGAGAGGCGGTCGGGCATGCGGTCGGCGTATTCGTCCACGTGCACCAGCTTCATGAACTTCTTGGCGCGCTCGGTGATTTCTTCCTTGGGAAGCTTGCGGTTCTTCAGGCCGAATTCAACGTTTTTGCGCACGGTCATGTTCGGGAAGATGGCGTAGTTCTGGAACACCATGCCGATGTTGCGCTTGCCGGGGTCCATGTCGTTGATGCGCTTATCGTTGAAGTAGAAGTCGCCGCCCTCGATGGAGTTGAAGCCGGCGATCATGCGCAGCAGCGTGGTCTTGCCGCAGCCGGAGGGGCCCAGCAGCGTAAAGAATTCGCCGTTGTGGATGTCAACCGACAGATTGGGAATGATCGTGTTGTCTCCATATTTTTTCAGGGCATTTTTGATTCGAATTCCGACGCTCATATTATCCTCCTGTTCTGTTTACAAACAGAAAACAAACTTTACCTTATAAACTATATTATAACACAAATTATACAAAACACAATGCTATGGACCGAAAAAAAGCACATTTTCATGCAAAAACAGCCGCGTTTGACGTACAGGATTGATAAATGAATTATGATCGTTTATGAATACTGAATTGAGGATTTCATATGGACGGAAAATGGGAGAAAAGGCTGGGCGTTTCCACCTGCGCCGCCGCCTTTGAAAAGGACGACAAAAACCATTCCCGCTACGAGCCCACGGCTTACGCAGTGCTTCAGCGGCTGGCGCAGGATACATTCGCCTACGCAGGCGAGGTGGACTGCGGGGATCTGTTCCACAATGCGGATGAAAAGGAAAGGATCGTGGTGTTCGAAATTGAATAAAAAAGGCCCTCCCGTTTGAAACGGGAGGGGTTATTGTTTAGTGCTGCAGCATGGTCACGGCGGTGCCGTTGCCGATCTTGTCTGAGATTTCCTTGACGCTCTGGCGCATGCGCTTGAAATCGCTGTCGG
>JAGBAU010000006.1 GCA_017938785.1 Clostridia bacterium | reverse complement strand
GCTGATTCTCTGCCCCACCCGCGAGCTTGCGCAGCAGGGCTGCGAGGAGATCAAGAAGCTGACCCGCTTCATGACCAACATCTGGGTGACCGATGTTTACGGCGGCGCGCCCATGGACAGGCAGATCATGCGCCTGCGCAAGTGCAACCTGGTGATCGGCACCCCCGGCCGCGTGATGGACCACATGCGCCGCGGAACCCTGTCCCTCTCCAACCTGCGCATGATCGTTTTGGACGAGGCCGACGAAATGCTCTCCATGGGCTTCCGCGAGGACATCGAAACCATCCTCAAGGACGTGCCGGAGGAGCGACAGACGGTGCTCTTCTCCGCCACCATGCCCGACGCCATCATGGAGATCACCGAAACCTACCTGACCGAGCCCCACATCATCGAGATCAACAGGGAGCAGGTCACCCTGGACAACATCCGCCAGACCTATGTGGATGTGCCCATGGGCAGGAAGCTGGACGCGCTGAACCTGATCCTGCGTGCCTATGAGCCCAAGCGCTGCATGATCTTCTGCAATACGAAGCTCATGGTTGAGGAGGTCACCCAGTACCTGGCCCGCAACGGCTTCTCCTGCGAAGCCCTGCACGGCGATTTGAACCAGAGCCAGCGCACCCGCGTGATGGACGCCTTCAAGTCCGCCCGCATTCCCCTGCTCATCGCCACCGACGTGGCCGCCCGCGGCATCGACGTAAACGACATCGATTATGTCATCAACTACGATGTGCCCGGACACGATGAGTACTATGTGCACCGCATCGGCCGCACCGGCCGCGCCGGCAAGGAGGGCACCGCCCTGACCATCTGCTCCGGCCGCCGCCAGTTCTACATGATCCGCGACCTGGCCCGCGTCGCCAAGTCCGAAATCAAGGAAGTTCCGCTGCCCACCGTGAAGGAAATCCGCGAAAAGCAGCAGGAGAAAAACCGCCAGAAGCTGCTGGACACCATCACCGAGGGCGTGGATGAGGTCTACCAGAACATGGTCAGCGAAATGCTGGACGGCGGCTGTGATTTGCAGATGATCGCCGCAGCAGCCATGCAGGCCGCCTTCTGCAAGGAAGAAGTGAAGCTTGAGGACATCGTGTTCGAGCGCAAGACCGCGAACGGCGGCATGTACCGCAAGATCATCATCTCCGTGGGCAGGCAGCAGCGCGTGGCGCCCAACCACATCGTCAGCGCCGTGGCCGAGCGTGCAGGCATCCCCGGCCGCGAGATCGGCAAGATCGAAATCTTCGACGACAAGAGCATCGTCGGCGTTCCCGCCGAGCGTGCCGAGCAGATCGTGCACTCCCTGAAGGGGCTCAAAATCAACGGCTGCCCCACCACCAGCCGCCTCTCCCAGGAGAAGCCCATGTCCAGCCCCCGCCCGGGCGGACGCCGCGGTCCCCGTCCCGAAGGGAACTTCCGCCGCAGCGAGCGCATGCCGCGCCCGGAACGCCCCGCAGATGCCGATGAAGCACCGAAGGCGGAAGAACCCGTGCGCCGCGGCAAGATTCGCCTGAGTGAATCCGCCAAGGCAAGGCTGCTGGACGGCAGCGACCTGTCCCGCTTTGAAATCCGCAAGCCCCGCGAAAACGGTCTCAAGTCCGCCAAGGATGTGCGCGCCAATCGCCGTGACGGCCACAAATTCGAAGGCCGCAAGCCCGACCGCCGCGACCGCGACAACCGCGGCAGCCGCAAGAACAACGACCGCGGTTCTAACCGCCGGGACCGCAAGAAATAAGTAAAGAGCGAAGCATATGCTTCGCTCTTTGTCTATTTCTTTGCCTCCAGCGCAGCCATGCTCTTTTTGAACTGGATGCTGAACAGTATGGCTGTAAAGGAAACGGCGATGAAATCCGCCACAGGTTCAGCCGTATAGACGCCCAAGGTTTTGTCGGCTGCGATGCGGGGCATGATGTAGATCAGAGGCAGCAGCAGCACGAACTTGCGCACAATGGCCACGATGATGGAACAGGGGGCGTTGCCGATGGACACAAAGGTCATCTGGCAGGCGATCTGGATGCCGAACAGGAACATCACGCCGCAATAGATGCGCAGCGCCTTTGCCGTGAACGCAAGCAGCTCCGGGTCCGGCGTAAAGATGCCCGCAAACATCCGGGGCATGAGCATAATCAGCGCCCACAGCACGATGGAATAGCCCAGGCAGCAGCTCAGCAGCAGCCGGAAGGTCTTCTTCACGCGCTCTACGTTGCCTGCGCCGAAATTATAGCTGGAGATGGGCTGCGCGCCCTGGGAAACGCCCTGCATGGGCAGCATGGCAAACTGCATCACGCTGGTCAATATGGTCATCGCGCCCACGGCGATGTCGCCGCCGTACTTCAAAAGCGAGGAATTGAAGCAAACGGAGATCACGCTCTCGCTGGACTGCATGATGAATGCGGACAGGCCCAGCGCCACGCAGGGCAGCACAAGCCTGAAATCAATGCGCAGGTTTTCCCTCCTGATGCGCAGCTGGGTCTTGCTGCCGGTGAGGAAGCGCAGCACCCATACGCAGGAGATGCACTGGGACAGGATGGTGGCCAGAGCCGCACCCCTAACGCCCATATTGAACGCGAAGATGAACACAGGGTCCAGGATGATGTTGCTCACCGCACCGATGAGCACCGTCATCATGCCCACCCTGGCAAAACCCTGGGCCGTGATGAACGCACCCATGCCCAGGGTCAACTGCACGAACACTGTGCCGATGGCATAGACGCCCAGGTAATCCGCCGCATAGGCGATGGTGTTTTCGCTGGCGCCGAAGGCCAGCAGCAGCGGCCGCTTGAAGATGAGCAGGATGGCCGTGAGCACTGCAGACACGATCACCTGCAAGCTGAAGCAGCCGCCCAGTATCCTCTCTGCGGAGGCATGGTCTCCCCTGCCCATGGATATGGACGCCCGGGGCGCGCCGCCGGAGCTCACCAGGGAGGCAAAGGCGGATATTACCATGATGACGGGCATGCAAACGCCCACGCCTGTGAGCGCCATGCTGCCCTCGCCCGGAATATGGCCGATGTAGATGCGGTCCACAATATTGTAGAGCATGTTCACCAGCTGGGCGATGACGGTGGGCACGGCCAGCTTGAACAACAGCCTTCCGACCGGCTCAGTGCCCAGAAATTCTTTATGATTCTGCATAGTTTGTTTTCCTTTTTGTTTACAAAAAGAGGAGGCTTGCGCCTCCCCGTTTCTATTGGAATTAAACCTCGGGCTGGGAATCGTTTTCGGTGGTGACGTTTTCAACGGAACGGACGGCCCAGCGGGCGATCACGACGGTGTTTTCCATGGAGCCGAACTTCAGGGTGATGGAATCATCCTTGATGTGGGCGATGGTGCCGTAGAAGCCGCCGATGGTGCAGATGCGGTCGCCGGGCTTCAGGGAGGAGAGCATGTCCTTAACGGCCTTATCCTTCTTGCGCTGGGGACGGATCATCAGGAAGTAGAATACGGCCACCATGACAACGATCATGATGAGCATGGACAGCATATCGCCGCCTGCGGCGGTAGCGGTACCGGCAGCTGCTTCAGCAATAGCGCTGGTGGAGAAAAGATTCATAATAATACGCTCCTTTATATTCTTGTATGTTTCTAATTATACCCAACTTTTCCCGCGTTTACAACGCTCAGCGGGGCAAAATGTGTATCGATTTGGTAAAATCTTACAGTTTTTACCAGTTGCCGCGGCCGTGGCGGGCGTAGAATTCGTTGGCCCAATCCAGCAGGCAATCGTTCTCGATGGCTTCGCGGATTTCGGTCATCATGTGGGTCAGGAAGTAGATGTTGTGGATGGTGTTCAGGCGCAGGGGCAGAATCTCGCCGGCCTTGAACAGATGGCGGATGTATGCGCGGCTGAAGTTCTTGCAGGTGTAGCAATCGCAGTCAGGGTCCAGCGGGCCGAAGTCCTCGGCATACTTGGCGTTGCGCACAACCACGCGGCCGTCATGGGTAAACACGGTGCCGTTGCGGGCCACGCGGGTGGCCAGCACGCAGTCGAACATATCCACGCCGCGCAGAACGCCCTCGATCAGGCAGTCCGGGGAACCGACGCCCATCAGGTAGCGGGGCTTGTTCTGGGGCATATGGGGCATGAGCTGCTCCAGCATGTCGTACATGATTTCCTTGGGTTCGCCGACAGACAGGCCGCCGATGCCGAAGCCCGGCAGATCCAGCTTGGCCATTTCCTTGGCGCACTCGATGCGCAGATCGCCGTAGAACGCACCCTGCACGATGCCGAAGAGGGCCTGATCCTCGCGGGTTTTGGCCTTCATGCATCTCTCCAGCCAGCGGATGGTGCGGTACATGGCGTCCTTTGCGCGGGAATAATCGCAGGGATAGGGCGAGCATTCGTCGAACTGCATGGCGATATCGGAGCCCAGCGCTTCCTGGATGCCCACGGAGATTTCCGGGGAGATGAAGCGCTTGCTGCCGTCCAGGTGGGAGCGGAATTCCACGCCGTTTTCGTTCAGCTTGCGCAGGTCGGCCAGGGAAAACACCTGGAATCCGCCGCTGTCGGTGAGGATGGGCCGATCCCAATTCATGAAAGAATGCAGGCCGCCCGCCTTTTTGACCAGTTCCTCGCCGGGACGCAGATGCAGATGATAGGTGTTGGACAGAATAATCTGTGCGCCGCAATCCTTCAGCTCATCCGGCGACATGGTCTTTACGCTTGCCTGGGTACCCACCGGCATAAAGATCGGCGTTTCAATCACGCCATGGGGAGTATGCAACCGGCCGCGGCGTGCGCCGGTCTGCTTGCAGATGT
>JAGBAU010000089.1 GCA_017938785.1 Clostridia bacterium | reverse complement strand
TGGTCTCCGCGGAGAGCATATAGAACATCGCTAGGATGAACACCAGCAGGATCCCGGGAAGCTCACGGAAGAACTCGGTAATGCCGCGGTCCATCTCCCCCATGTGCACCACTTCCGCAAGGAAATTGTCCAGCATGCCCTTGTAGATGCCATAGGAAAGACCCGTGATCAGGATGGAGAGCAGGAAAATACCATATTTCGTTTCGCCGCGAAAGGCATTTTTGATTCTGTTCATATGTACACCGATCAATATTTGACAAAGATTTTGATATGTACCTTATTGCCGTCCACGAGCACAGCGGCCTCATCCGCCATCTGGCCCACCAGGGACATTTCACTGTCGCTGGTGTACTGGTCCTCGCCGGCCAGCTCCCAGTACATCTCAACCATGGCAGGGCTGCGAACCTCCGGCTGCAGAAGCTCCGCCATGCGCTCGATGTGGTGCAGGTGTTCGGGTTCAAAGTTGCTGTCCACCAGCAGGTACAAGCCATTGTCCTCACGCAGTATGTTCAGGGCAACCTCATGGCTGCCGTAGTGCAGCAGCGCCGTGTAGATTTCATCAATGATATGCCCCATCTTGCGGCGCGCAAGGTGCAGATGCTTATGTGTTTTCATTTCGTTAATCCTCCGGTTCGGATTTCAGCGCTTCGATCAGCGGAATCATGATGACGCAGGTCAGGCCCGCGGAAAAGCCGTTGTTGTACAGGTTCAAGCCGCCGTAGAGGTAGGATGTGTTCTGCACGATGGACATGTGCAGAAAGCCCGCTGCAAGCCCCCACAGCCCGCCGAACTGGCCGGCAATGGGCGCAAGGCCCGTGCACAAGAGCGTGGCCAGCAGCACGCCCGGCGAGGTGAGCGACAGGTTTTTCATGAAGCTTGCCGCGATGATCGCACCTGCCATCACTGGAATAACATTCCTGGGGTGCTTGCCGAAGCTCGCAAAGCCAACCATGGCAAACAGGCAACATACCAAGGGGCCGTTGAGCGGCACCTGCAAAACCATCAGGTACAAAAGCCCGATCGCACCCACCAGCGCCATATTCACAAAGGTAGGGCCCATGCCCTCCAGTGCAAAGAAATCCGCCAAAACGCGGCCCGAATGGCTCAGGATACGCCGGTATTTCGGCCAGCTGCGGCATCCAAGGATTACGCCCAAGATGAACAAACCGCCGAGTATGCACAGCATCAGTATGGTCAGAGGCAGGTTATAGCCGGTGGTCCAGGAATGCATGGTCTGGAATTCCATGCCGCAGCCGCGCAGCACACTCACCAGCCCCAGGCCCACAAAACCGGCCGCAAAACCGACGTTGTACAGATTGTAGCCCTGATGAATCCTGACCGTGTAGGTTGAAATTGCAGGCACAACAAAGCCGATCACCGCACCGCCCAGCACCATGCCCACATAATGTATCTCCGCCGAGGTATGGAGCAGAAAATAGCTCACCATGGGCGAAAGACAGGTCCCAAAGAGCGTGAGATAGGTATACTTGGAGAAGGGTTCAGATTTATAGCAGGCGTACAGGAAGCCGCCCAGAACAATGGGGGCGCTGTTGACGATATTCTTGCCCAGCAGCGCAAATCCGCCCATCATGAACAGGCAGGCTACGGACAGCCCGGTAAAGGGCATCCTCTGCAGGCGCACAAGCAGAGTGCTGCCCAGCATCATCAGCGCTGCATTCAGCAGCGCCGCGCCGATCCCTCCGGTATGGATGGGGTCGGTGATCAGCCCCGCATGACCGACCTGAATCTTCCAGAACCCGGTAAACAGGCTTAAATCCGGCTGAAGCGCCACCGCAAACACGGCCAGCAGCAGCGAAACCGCCACCAGCATATGAAAGAGCAAATTGTTGCCTGCCCTGATTCCACCCGATAAATCCTTCTTCATCTCATCTCACAATCCTGTCCAAAGAATTCCAGTTTTATTCTAGCAAAAAACGCTATATCTGACAAGACTCGACAAAAAAGAACGAAAAACAATCCCCCGCCCGTTCACAGGCGAGGGATTTGCATATCTTACAGGTCTTCCAGGCGGATCTTGGAATCCTTGCGGGCCTGACGGTAGATGCAGAAGCGGTTGCCGATGGTCTGAACCGGTTCGGCGTGCACCCTTTCGCACAGCTCGTCGCAGGCTTCACGGGTGGACATGTAGGGCGCGTTGCGCTGCACGTTCACCTTGATCAGTTCGCGGGCCTCAAGGGCGTCCCAGCACTGCTTGATTACGTTGTCAGTAATGCCGTCCTTGCCGATCTGGAGCACCGGCTCCATGGTATTGCACATAGCGCGAAGCTTCGCACGCTGCTTGGTGGTCATATTCGTATTCCTCCAAAGGGTTTGTATTTCTTATTCCACAAAGTCGAATTCCATTTCGTCGATGCAGATGGTGCTGCCTTCCCCGGCGCCCGCCTCACGCAGCGCGTCGATGACGCCCAGCTTGCGCAGGGTGCGGTGGAAGTAATTGAGGGATTCCTCGTTGTAGAAGTTGACGGAAGCAACCAGACGGTCGATGGAAGGGCCGGACAGGTAAAATGCGCCGCCGCTGCGGGCAATTTCGAAGCCGCTGGCCTGGGAGTCCATGTCGAAATCGAAGAGTTCTTCCTCGGCGAAGGGTTCGGCGTCCGGGCAGGACTTGAGCATCTTCACCGTCGCGCGCATCAGGGTTTCGAAGCCTGCGCGGGTGGCTGCGGAAACCGGATAGATTTCAATGCCGGTACCGGCGAGCTTCTCCTTCAGCAGTTCAAGGTTCTCGTCCGCGCCGGGCAGATCCATCTTGTTGGCGACCACGATCACCGGTCGGTTCTTCAGATCGCCGTAATTCTCCAGTTCCTTTTCGATGGCGTCGTAATCCTCCAGCGGATTGCGGCCCTCGCTGCCGGAAATATCCAGCACATGCAGCAGCATGCGGGTTCTTTCCACATGGCGCAGGAAGGCGTGGCCCAGGCCGATGCCCTCGCTGGCGCCCTCAACAAGGCCGGGGATGTCCGCCAGAACGAAGCTGGTTTCATCCTGCTTGACGATGCCCAGGTTCGGCTGCAGGGTGGTGAAGTGATAGTTTGCAATCTTCGGGCGCGCCGCCGTCACAACGGACAGGATGGTGCTCTTGCCCACGTTCGGGAAGCCAACCAGACCGACGTCCGCGATGGACTTGAGCTCCAGGGTGAGTTCCATGATCTCGCGCTTCTCGCCGGGCTTGGCAAATTCCGGAGCCTGACGGGTGGGCGTTGTAAATGCTGGTTGCCGAAGCCGCCGCGTCCACCCTTCTGAAGGGTCTTTTCAACGCCTGCAGCATACAGGTCCAGCAGAATCTTGCCGGTTGCCTTATCGCGCACCACGGTGCCCGGAGGCACCTCGATGACCACGTTTGCGCCGTTCTTGCCGGTTCTGCGGCGGCCGGAGCCGTCCTCGCCGTTTCCGGCGGTGAACTTGCGATGGTAGCGGAAATCCATCAGCGTGTGCATGCGATCGGTCGCAGAGAAGATTACATCGCCGCCGCGTCCGCCGTCGCCGCCGTCAGGACCACCGGCCATGACGTATTTCTCGCGATGGAAGGATACGCAGCCGTTGCCGCCGTCGCCTGCCTTCGCAGTAATGCTTACAACATCAACAAATAATGCCATTCGTTACTCCTTTATTTCTCCACGCAGTGGCCGCAGAGCGAACCGTTCAGCGGGCATTTATCGCATTCGGGCTTCTGTGCATGGCAGATGCGCCGTCCATGCCAGATGAGCAGATGGTGTCCGTAAATCCAGATATCCTTTTCAAGCAGGTTCTGCAGCTGAACCTCCACCTTTTCCGGGGTATCCGCATCCGCCAGGCCGATCCTGCGCGAAACGCGGAACACATGGGTATCCACCGGAATCTGGGGATCGCCGAAGGCCGCCATGAGCACCACGCCCGCGGTCTTCTGCCCCACGCCCGGCAGCGCCATCAGTTCCTTGCGGTTGGAGGGCACTACGCCGTCATACTGCTCCACCAGCGCACGGCAGGCTGCCACGATATTCTTCGCCTTGTTGCGGTACAGTCCGCATTCCTTGATGTAGGGCTCCAGCTCCTCAGGCGTGAGCTTTGCCATGGAATGGGCGTCCGGGTAGGCGGGAAATAACTTCGCCGTGCACATATTCACGCGCTTGTCCGTGCACTGGGCGGACAGGATGGTGGCTATGAGCGTTTCAAAGGGATTGGAGAAATTGAGCTCCGGCCGGGCGTCCGGGTAAAGCTTTGCAAGTTCATCCATAATCAGCGATGCACGTTTGCGATCCATATTTCTCCCTCCTCATCTTCGGTAATGCTTTTCAACCACCTTGTATTATACTATTTTGGCGAGCGTACGGTCAAGTTAAAAGGAGCGCACGGATTGTACGCTCCCTTTACAGTTTTACTTCGGTATCGGCGCGATTGCAGGGCGCCCGCCGGTCTGTTCCACCCGGTAGAGCCCAATCAGGTTGCCCGGATTTTCCCGCCGGAGCACCGCCTTCACCCTTTCCGTGTTTTCTATATCAAAGCGCACCGACAAGCCGCAGCCCAGCGCAACCGCCCGCGGCGTGGTCATCACACCAGAGGGAATTCCTTCCCGGTGAAGCGCATCTTCAAAGCGCAGAACCTGCTGCCTGGACCGGAAGGCCGCTATTCCATAAACATCACGCATACGCTATCCTCCCCCAATTTCCTGCGCGCGGTTCTGAACTCCACTGCGGCGCAAGTATCTTATAGTACGCTTTTGGAGGTTTTCGTGTGAAGGAGGTTCGATGTGACCATCTATTTTGATAATGCTGCCACCAGCAGTCCCAAGCCGAAGGCAGTTTGGGAGGAAATGCAGCGTGCGCTGACGCAGTACAATGCAAATCCCGGCCGTTCGGGCCATGCGGCCGCGCTGGAGGCGGCACGATGCGTATACAATGCGCGGGATACATTGGCAAGGATACTGCATGCACGCGCGGACAGCTGTGTCGCCTTCTGCTTCAACTGCACAGATGCGCTGAACCTGGGCATCAAAGGCGTGCTCAAGCGCGGCGATCATGTGGTTTCCACCATGCTGGAGCACAACAGCGTGCTGCGGCCCCTCTCCGGCATGAGCAGCCGCAGTCAGATTGCCCTGACCCTGGTTTCACCCCGACCGGACGGCATGGTGGATCCCCATGATATTGAAAAAGCCATCCGAAAGAATACAAAACTGATCGTTGTCACCCACGCTTCCAACGTCACAGGCGCCATACAGCCCGTCGCCGCCATTGGGGAAATCGCCCGCAGGCACGGCATTCATTTCCTCATCGACGGCGCGCAGGCTCTGGGCGGCATACCCGTAGATGTGAACAAACTGAGCTGCGATCTCTACGCCTTCCCCGGCCATAAATCCCTGCTGGGGCCCCAGGGCACGGGCGGGCTCTATATCCGCTCAGGTCTTGAACTCAATACCCTGCGCGAAGGCGGCACCGGCACGGATTCGGACAGCATGCTGCAGCCCGAAGACGCACCGGAGCGCTATGAATCCGGCACGGTGAACCTGCCGGGCATCGCCGGATTGAAGGCAGGCACGGAATATGTTCTTCAGAACCAGTCGCGCATCATGATGCATGAACGCGAACTGGTGACCGCACTGTATGAAGGACTTCAAAAGATGCAGCAAGCCATACTTTACACGCCCCACGAAGAGGCGGCCCGCGCGGGCATCGTAAGCTTCAACCTGGGTGATATGACTTCAAGCGAGGTGGCGGACGCGCTCTCCCGCCGGGGAATCGCTGTGCGCGGCGGCCTGCACTGTGCGCCGGGTACCCATCGTGTGCTTGGAACTTTGCGCCGCGGCGCTGTGCGCGCAAGCATCGGCCATGCCTCCAGCTTCGATGAAGTGGAGCAGTTTCTGCTCTCCATTCAGGAAATCCTGCGAAACGGCGCATAAAGCGAACCCCTTTCGGGCAGAATATTCGCGCCTGAAAGGGGTTGATTTTATGGCAATGATGGAATGCAGAGATTGCTTCCGGCTGGCGGATTCCCGATCCTTCCAGCGCTGCGTCAACTGCGGAAATCCGCTCTGCGATGATTGCGCAATCCGCAACCACGGCTTCTGTGAGGATTGCAGCGCGCTGGAATGATCAATTCAGGTTGTTTTTGGCCATCTGAACCGCCATTTCCAGCTCCAGAACCTTCTGGCCCAGCTCCGGGTGTTCCCCGCAAAGCGCGCGATACCGGGCCAGAAGGTCATCCATATCCTCCATGGCATCGGCGATTTCCTCCGCGGCGTCCTCGCCGTCCTCGTCGATGGTTTCCATCATGAACAGCGCATCTTCAAATTCAGCGTTCATCTCTTCCAGTTCTTCATCCATTTCAAACTGGTCCAGTTCTTCCAGTATAGCCTGGAAACGGCTTATAAAGCCCGCAAGGGCAGAATTCTTCTTCATGTTCTTCGCTCCCTTCTCCAAGAAGTATAGCCAATCCCCCGCCGTTTTTCAATGATTTTCGAAAAATTCGTTGCAATTCATCCAATCTGTGATAAACTGGAACATATGATACGCAAGAAAGGTGCATCCAAATGAATCCGGATATCCAGAAAATCGACCGTCTGCTTAACGCCACCTGGTTTAAAAAGGTGTTTCCCATCATCATTGTGCTGCTGTATGCAATCGGCATCGTGCTGATGATTTTCTCTGCCTTCGCACAGGGGCTGTCCCTGTGGTTCCTTTCCACCGTTTTCGGCGCGCTGCTTCTGTATGTGAAGCGCACGCAGGAAAAGAAAAGGGCAGACCTTCTCCGCATGGAGGAGGAAGAGCGCGCCTACCAGGCCCGCAAAAAGGCAAATCAGGAGGTAGAAAACTGATATGCGCATGCGTCGCAAATCCTGGACCGAGCCCCTGCTGGACAGCTGTCCCTACTTGATCAGCGGCGCCCGCGATCATCGCGGAAACTGGCGCCCCATGTTCAAGAATCCGGACGCACCCCTGCATCTGGAAATCGGCTGCGGCAAGGGCGTATCCACCGCAAAGATGGCCCACGAGAACCCCGATGTGAACTTCATCGCCATCGACGAGGTTCGCCATGTGCTGGCGGTCACCATCAAGAACACCATGAAGGAATACGGCGAGGATCCGGTGGACAACCTGCTTCTTTCTGCCGTGGACGCCATGTTCATTCTGGATTCCTTCGCCCCAGAAGACGGCGTAAGCCGCATTTACATCAATTTCCCCAATCCCTGGGATGAGAAGGCCAAGCAGCACAAGCGCAGGCTGACCCATCCCCGGCAGCTTCTGCAGTACCGCGGATTTTTGAAGCCAGGCGGCGAGATTCACTTCAAGACCGATGACGTTCCCCTCTTCATTGCCACCCAGCGCTACCTGAAGATGAGCGGCTTCGAGATCACCTATCTCACCGATGACCTGCACAATTCGGGCTATACTCCTAACTATGTAAGCGAGCATGAAGCCATGTATGCCGGTCGCGGCATGGCCATCCACTTCCTGATCGCCCGCATGGCGAACCTGCCCGAAGACTTTGTTCTGGAGGTGGACGGGCACCGCATTGACCAGGTGGAAGTGGGCGCAGATATCCGTAAAAAGAAGGCCCTTGAACGGGCGGAGGCCGCAGAATGAAGACCACTCCCCTGTTCATCCGCATCGTCGGCGGCCTGCTGCTGGGCGCGCTGATTCTTGTATCCTGCGCCATGCCCCTCTACACCCGGGGAGAATCCGCAGCCATGGTGGCCCTGGGCCACCGGGGCAAGCCTTACATCTTCGGAAAGGCCGGTCCGGAGGGCTACGATTGCAGCGGACTTACCAAGGTCGCCTACGCAACCCACGGTATCGACCTGATCCACAGTGCAAAGTACATCGCCTATGATGACCAGTACGAAACCATTGAAACCGCATCCGCCATGATCCCCGGCGACCTGATCTTCTTTGACACCGTCGCCGACAGCGACCGCTACGATCATGTGGGCATCTGGCTGGGCATGAACCGCTTCGTGCATGCCTCCTCTTCGGAGATGGTGATCATGGTTTCCGAATACGACGATCACTGGCGGGAGCGCTTTTCCCTGGGCAAGCGCATCGTCAATCCCTATTGAAGTAACGAAAAAGTGTGCAAGACTGCACACTTTTTCTCTTTTACCATAAATCCGTATAAGCTGAATTGAGCTGTTCCGCCAGGGCACTGAAACTGGTTTTGCCTTTTGCATAGGCATCCAACGCAGCGTTGCGCTTTTCCATACTTGTCATGTTCAAGCCGCCGATCCA
>JAGBAU010000088.1 GCA_017938785.1 Clostridia bacterium | reverse complement strand
GGAATCCTGATCACGGTGGTGTCGCAGGTGCTGGTGCGCGCAGGACGGGAGGACATCGCTACCCTTGCGACCCTTGCCGGATTGATTGTGGTTTTGATGATGGTGGTGAATATGGTGTCCGAGTTCTTTGAGAGCATCCGCGTGATGTTCAGGCTGGATTGACCATGAATGCACTGCGGATTCTGATTCTTTGTATTTCTGCGGCGCTCGTGTGCACATCTCTGCGCATGGTGCATCCCCAGATTGCAACTGCGGTCGGCCTGGCTGCTGGAATTGCCGCCCTGATGCTTTCGGTTGATGACATGAGGGGACTTTCCGATGCGATTGCCGGGCTTGAAGCCTATACATACCGGGAGGACGGAACTCAATTACAGCTTTTAAAGATATGCGGAATTGCCATGATAGCGGAATTTGCATCCGATATTTGCCGGGATGCAGGCGAAAATGCACTCGCGCACAGAATCGATGTGGGCATCAAAATCGGCATCGTCGTGCTTGCGCTTCCTGCAACTGTACAGATTATGGAAAGGATTGCCGGGCTATTGCCGTGATTCTGCTTCTGGTTTGCATCATGATTGCGGCGCTGTGTCCATGCGCCTGCGCGGAGTCGCCAGATTCCACGCTGGTCTTTGAATTTGCCGATGAACATGGATCCGGAGAACTTGTGCGCGCGGTCTATGATGCTGCGATGGACGGGAGAACCAGCGCCTGGACCGAACTTATGAACTGGGCGAAGAGAGAGATGCTCCTTCCTCTGGAACGGGTTATGAAAACTGCCCTGGGTTTGCTCGTGCCGCTTATGCTGCTTACCATGGTGCGCGCATGCATGGCGGAGGGAAAGGGAGGAAGTGAAGGAGCCCGTTTCCTTTTGCACATGTTGTTGCTGCTAGGGTTTTCCGATCTCGCCGTGCTTGCATTAGCTGCCACGGAAAACTGCATCCATTCGGTGAAGGATTTCACAGATGCTGTTTCGCCAGGTATTGCGGCGATACTGGCTTCAATGGGCATGAATGGCATGGCTTCGCTTGTTTCACCGGCTGCCGCACTCACCGGCGGAATCGCAGAAGGCATATTCCTGAAGTATGGTTTGCGGTTATGCAAGCTGGCGCTTTGCAGCGCGATCGCCGGAAACCTGAGTGAAATCATAGATTTGAGCCGTTTTACAGCTTTATTAAAGAAGACTGCGAATTGGGGTACAGGACTTGCCAGCACCCTGTTCACGGCGCTTGTTGCGCTGCAGGGCTCGGTGACCGAGGTTTTGGACAGCGTAGGCGTGCGCACTGCGAAGTTCGCAGCGGACAGCGCCGCGCCCATAATCGGAAACGGAGTCAGCGATGCTTGGGACAGTTTTATTACAGGAATCATGATGACCAAGAATGCGCTGGGGATGAGCAGCATTGCTGCGCTTCTGTCCGCCGGCTTGCAGCCCATGCTGAGCTGTATGGCGGCCATGCTCTCGCTCCATCTGATTGCGGCTTTGCTGGAATTATTTGGTGAACGGGAAACTGCACGGGCAGCTGAACAGATCGGGGGAATTTGCCAAATGGCGCTGTCCCTGTCGACCGGCGCATTGGTGATAACGGCGGTTCTACTGGGTGCGGCTATGGCTGCAGGGAAAAACTTCTTCGCTTAAGAGGTGATGAACATGATGGCGGTGTTCAGCCTGTGTATGACTGCGGCGCTTTGCAATCAGCTGATGCAAAAAAACCGCTTCGGCAATGCAATCAGGCTCGTGCTGGGACTTGAAATCACGCGCGTTATACTTGTTGTTTTGAAGGAAAACCTGATGGGCGCACTCAAATGGAGTTGAAAAGATTGAAACTTCTTATAGAAGCGTTTAGGTCTGCGAAAAAGCTGGAAATCTTCCTGGTTATAGCAGCTGCATGTGCTCTACTGGTGTGTACGTATGGATCTGCTCCGGGGAACACCGTCTCAACCGATGAAGAGAAGCGCCTGGAGCGCATACTTTCGCAGCTTGAGGGCGCGGGCAGGGTACAGGTGATGCTGTCGGACGATGGCGAATCATCCGGCCGGGGTGCGATTGTGGTTGCGGCGGGCGCAGAAGAAATCAAGGTGCGGCTTCAATTACAGCAGGCGGTCCATACGCTTACCGGATTGGAACTGAACCGGATTGAAGTGGTAGAATCCAAACGTTAGGAGAGATAGCCATGCGACAGATTTCCAGGGGACTCAAATGGATGGCGTTTGCGGTTCTGGCGCTCTGCATGGCGCTGGTGGTCATAGACGGCGTTCGGGATATGAACAGAAATATTGAGGCGGTAAAGCTGAATCCTTCAGAACCGCCCAACCAGATTGAAGCCTTCAAAACCTTGCGCCAGCAGCTTCGTTCCATGGAAAAGGCACAGCTGAATGATGTAGCGCACAGCATGGATTCGGAAGATGAACTCAAACGGATGGCGCAAAGGCAGCTTCTTGAGCTTTGTGAACGTGAGGAGCAGGAACTCACGCTGGAGGGCGTACTGTCCCTTCGCGGCTATGAGAACCCAGTGGTTACCGTACATGCGGATTCGGTGAACGTTCTTTTGCAGACGCAGGCGATCAACCGTCAGGAGAGCAGCGCAATTCTTGAACTCGTGTGCCGCGAAACAGGGGTTCAGGGCGGGAATGTTAAGATCATTCCGATAAATTAAGTGAAAATGCGATTGCGCTTTGGCTTCATATCTGATATAATACCATCAAGCTGACAAAGGAGGTCTGCACTATGAGCGAAAATTACCAGCCCGACGTCAAGCTGGATGAGAATCCCAACGGTACGGTTTCTTTTGCGACTGAGGTCGTAGCAACCATCGCCGGCCTCGCTGCAACCGAGGTCGAGGGCGTAGCCAGCATGTCTTCTCAGAACGCCGGTCTCGCAGATATGTTTTCCCGCAAGAATACCCGCAATTTCACCAAGGGTGTTCGCATTGACTTGGACGGCAACAAGGTAACTGTCGATATTACCATCGTCGTTGAATACGGTTCCCCCGTTCCGGATGTTGCCCGCAGCATTCAGGAAAACGTGAAGAAGGCCATCGAGACCATGAGCGGTCTGGATGTGCATGCGGTTGATGTTCATGTTTCCGGCGTAAGCTTTGAACGTGAACAGCGTGCCAATGCCGAACTGGATGAACAGCGCAGAAAGATGCTGGAAAAATCCGAAAGCGTTGAAGAGGAAAAGGCCGAGGCAGTGGCTGAAGAACCTGCAAAGGAAGAGGCTCCTGAGGTAGAAGCGGAAGAAGTCGCCGAAGACGAGGAGTAAGCGCTTTGCCTCCGGTATGCATGGAGGAAGAATATGAAATTGAACTTTGGCAAGAGGCTTGTGCTGTTTGTGCACTGGCTGTTGTCCTTGATTGTTTTTGCGCTTGTTGTGCTCTGGTGCGTAGCACCCCAGATTGCCACGGATATTCCGGAAATGATCAACCACGCCATCGGCACAGGAATGGCTGAAATCGCAGGCATTGTGGCTGCGGTTGTCTACGTACTGCTGACGGTGCTTTCTGTTGCTTTCATCTTCTCCCGCGACAAGAAGAAGGGCGAACGCGGTTTCATCACCGTTGATTCCAGCGAAGCAGGCCGCACCCGCATCGCAATCGGTGCTGTGGAGCAGATGATTCGCCAGGCGGTTCGCTGTGTGGATGGCATTGCTGATATGAAGGCAAGCATCATCAACAACGAAGACACCATTTCCATCAATACTTCCGTCGCCATCGTGAGCGGCGCACATGTGCCCACCGTTACGATGAACATTCAGCGCGCCATTCGCAGCTACATTGAGCTCAACTGTGGCGTTGGCGTGCGTGAAGTGAGCGTAAGCGTACACTCTCTCGAGAATACTGAAGAGGGTGGAAAGCACGGCCGCCGCAAGGGTTCCGTCGGCAACGTGCCGGTCTCTCCGGTCTACCAGCCCGCAGAAGAGCCCAAGCAGGTGACGGTTGTGGAAGAAGAAAGCGTTGCCCCGGTTCAGGAGGCGGACGCCCAAGAGGTGGCGGCAGCCGAAACCGAAGAAATACCGGCAACCGAAACCGAAGCAAACTAAGTCAATACCATTGCGGCGGCGCATTTTCGTGTGCCACCGCTTTGATGTGTAATTCACTATACCGATTGAGATGAGGATAAGCAGTTATGGACAGAAAGATCGCCCGCGCGCATGCAATGAAACTGATCTATGAATGGGAAATGGGCGGAGACGGCGGTGAAGATACCCGTATGAACCTCCTCGGCGTCGAGCCGGGCGAGCGTGAAGCGGAATTTATGAACCGCATGTTTGAAGGCGTTGTGGTCAACGAGGAGAAGCTGGACGCAGGCATTGCTGCGCATCTTCGCGGCTGGACCCTGGAGCGCATTTCGAAGGTGGATCTCGCAATTCTGCGCCTTGGCGCATATGAACTGATGCTGGGAGAACTTCCCGCCGGTATCATCATCAATGAAGCCGTTGAACTGGCTAACCAGTATTCTTCGGAAAAAGCCGGTTCGTTTATCAACGGCGTGCTGGGCAGCCTGTCCCGCGCGGAGGCGGAATAACTGATCTTTTTAACTATGCCTTTGCTGCCCTTTAGTCGCGGCTTAGGCATTTATTTTTGAAATCCGGCGGAGGAATGAATGCAGATGGATCGATCGCTCAGTGTGAGCGAACTCAATGAATACGTGCGCAGGCTGCTTGCGGGCGACGCTTTGCTGCGGAATGTGGAGGTAACCGGCGAAATCTCAGGCTACAAGCACCACATCAGCGGCCATCGGTATTTCTTGCTCAAGGATGCTGGCGCCCGTGTCCAATGCGTTATGTTCCGCCAGAATGCCATGGGATTGGATTTTCAGCCCGAGGATGGCATGCGCGTGCGCGTGCGTGCATCCGCATCGCTGTTTCCCAGGGACGGAAGCTATCAGCTCTACATCAATTCGATGGCCAAATGCGGCGTCGGAGATTTGTATCTGAAATTCGAGGCGTTGAAGGAAAAGCTTTCCAAGGAAGGCCTCTTTGATCCTGCAATCAAGAAAGAGATTCCCATGATGCCCAAATGTATCGGCATCGCCACCTCGCGCACCGGTGCGGCAATTCAGGATATGATCCGTATCGCACGCAGGCGCAATCCCAATGTTGCCATTGTGGTGGCTCCCTGTGCTGTGCAGGGCGATGAAGCGGCGGGGGAAATTGCCCGCGCAATCGAACTGCTCAATCAGGATGGTCGCCCGGAAGTGATACTTGCGGGGCGCGGCGGCGGTTCCATTGAGGATCTGTGGGCGTTCAATGAAGAGATTGTCGCCCGCGCGATTGCGGCATCGAGAATCCCTGTCATATCATGTGTGGGCCATGAAACGGATTTTACCATTGCAGATTTTGTGGCGGACGTCCGCGCAGCTACGCCGTCCATGGCGGCTGAACTGGCGGTTCCTGTGGTTATGCAGCTGAGAAACGATTTGAAGGCGTCCATGAACCGCGTGGCATCCGGCCTCAGGCAGGCGAATCTGCTTCGCAGGGCAGGGTTGATCCGGGTTGCTTCATCTTCCGTATTCCGCGATCCGCGCAGCATTTTGATTACAGACCGGCGCGAATTGCTGGATGCATATTATGAGAGATGTGAAGCTGCCCAGGTGGAAAAACTGCAAACCCTGCGCAGGAGGCTGGACAAAACAAATATCAAGCTCGAAGCGCTCAATCCTTCGGGTGTGCTGGAGCGCGGCTATACCTGCGTGTCCGCCGGAGGAAAGATTCTGACATCTGTGGCCGAACTTGCCCCTGGAGAACGGGTGAATATCCGATTCAGGGATGGCAGCGCGCAGGCCGAGATTACCAAGCTGGAAATGGGGGCAAACGTAGATGGAAGACAGACTGAGCTTTGAGCAGGGCATGCTTGAACTGGAAAAGCTGGCCCGTGCCCTGGAGACGGGTGAAATGACCCTGGAAGATTCGTTCAAGGCTTATGAACGTGCGCTTGAGCTGAAAAATGCCCTTGAAAAACTGCTTGACGAGGGTGATAAGCGGATTCGCGTGCTTACCGGAACCGGTGAAGAAGAGATGGAAGCGGAGGATATCCAATGAAAACGTTGAAAGAATACGCGCAGATCGTCAATGCGCGGCTGAATACAATTTTCCCTGAATTGGAAGAAAATGCCTATGAAGAGGGCGGCATGCCGGAACTGCTGTGCCGTTCCATGAATTACAGCCTCCTGGCAGGCGGTAAGCGCCTTCGCCCTTCCATGGTGCTGGCGGCGATTGATATGCTGGGCGGCGATTCACAGGCTTGGCTGGATTTCGCATGCGCCGTAGAAATGATCCACAGCTATTCCCTGATCCATGATGACCTGCCGGGTATGGACGATGATACCATGCGCCGCGGCCGTCCCACCAACCATGTGGTGTTCGGCGTGGGCCAGGCGATTCTTGCAGGCGACGGCCTGCTCAATGCTGCGTTCGAGGTCATGCTCAAGTGCGCCCTTCGCAACGGCGGCGATGCAAACCGCGCCCTGAACGCAATCCATGAAATTGCCACCGGAGCGGGCGTGACCGGCATGATCGGCGGCCAGGTGATGGATCTCTGGTGTGAGAAAAACGCTGTTGCGGATGCAGCTGCGCTCAGCTATATCCAGCGCGATAAGACTGCCTGTATGTTCATCTACCCGCTGCGTGCCGCCGGATGGCTCTGCGGAGCAGATGAAGAAAAGATCGATGCCCTGGGCTGCTACGGCGAACAGTTTGGCCGTGTTTTCCAGGCAACGGACGATCTGCTGGATGTTGTAGGCGATTCCGCAGAGATGGGCAAGACGCTGGGCAAGGACGCCGAACAGGGCAAGCTGACCATGATCTCCCTCTACGGTGTGGAGGGTACCCGTCAGAAGATCAGCGAGCAGCTTGAGTGCGCCCTGAAGGCCATCGAAGTCTTTGGCGAGGATGCGGATTTCTTCCGCAATCTGATTCGCTCCATGGTGAATCGCACCAATTAACAACCGAATGAGGTTAAACGAATGCTGAAAGAGATTCAAAGTCCGAAACAGCTGAAGAATATGACCGTGCGCGAACTGGAAGCGCTTGCAGCCGAAATCCGTGAGGAACTGATTCAAACGGTTTCCGAGTGCGGAGGCCATCTCGCGTCCAATCTCGGCATAGTGGAGCTTACCCTGGCACTGCACTATGTGTTTGACTGCCCGGAGGATAAATTCGTGTTCGACGTCGGTCATCAGAGCTATGTGCATAAGCTCCTGACCGGTCGCAGCGCCAATTTTAATTCCCTGCGCAAGCAGGGTGGCATTGCGGGTTTCCCCGACGCAGATGAAAGCGTATATGATACCTTCGTTGCTGGCCATGCTTCTTCTGCCATTTCCGCTGCACTCGGTATGGCGCGAACCCGCGATATCATGCACGGCGGCAATCGTGTGGTTGCCATCGTGGGCGATGGAGCGCTTACGGGCGGCATGTGCTATGAAGCGCTGAACGACGCCGGCCAGAGCCAGACGCCTATGACCGTCATCCTCAACGACAATGAGATGTCCATTTCCGCCAATGTGGGCGCCCTCAGCCGCTACCTGAATGGATTGCGGCAGAGCAAGAGCTATCGCGGCTTCAAGCGCGGGGTACGCCGCTGGCTGGAAAAGATCCCGAAGATCGGCATGCCGATTTTCCGCTTCATTGAAAAGCTGCGCGATGCACTGAAATCCCTGTTCATTGACGGCCAGTTTTTCGAGGCGCTGGGGTTTGTGTACCTTGGTCCCATCGACGGACACGACATCAAGCATATGATCCGCGTGCTCAAGCGCGCCCGTGATGACAGGCGCCCCGTTCTTGTCCACGTGCTTACCCAGAAGGGCAGGGGCTATCGTCCTGCGGAGAACCATCCGGATGAATTCCACGGCGTGGCTCCCTTCTATATTGATTCCGGCAAGCGCCGTTCCAGCTCCGATTCCACCAGCTGCGGCAAGGTGGTTGCGCACCAGCTCAGCGAAATGGCGGATAGCGACATCCGCATCAGTGTCATCAGTGCGGCGATGGTGGCCGGGACCGGCATGGGTGAATTCCAGACCACGCATCCCGACCGCTTCTTTGACGTCGGCATCGCGGAGGAGCATGCCGTAACCATGGCGGCGGGCATGGCTTCTGCAGGCATGAAGCCCTATGTGGCCATTTACTCCACCTTCATGCAGCGCAGCTATGACCAGATGATCAACGACGTCTGCCGCTGCGACCTGCCGGTGACCTTCCTGCTGGATCATGCGGGATTCGTCGGCGCAGATGGCAAGACTCATCAGGGTCTCTACGATCTGAGCTTCATGCGCTCCATGCCGAATCTTGTAATCGCATCGCCCCGCGATGTGCGCGATCTCAAGAAACTTGTCGATCTGAGTGCAAGCATCAATCATCCCATGGCCATCCGCTATCCCAAGGATGGACTGGACCTTGGCCCCGGCATCGCCATGCAGCAGCCGCTGAAGGTGGGCGAATGGGAATTGCTCAGTGACGGTGAGGACGTCATGTTCTTTGCAACCGGCCCCATGGTGCAGATCGCCATGCAGGCGTCCATCGAGCTGATGGGGCGCAATGTGCGCGCAGGCGTTGTGGATGCACGCTTCATCAAGCCCATGGATGAAAAGCTCCTGCTCGAAAAGTGCAAGGATGTGTGCCTTGTGGTGACCCTGGAAGAAAACAGCGTTCTTGGAGGCCTGGGCGAAGGCATAGGCCATATCCTGCTGGAGAACGGCATGAACCGGCGCACGCTGGTGCTCGGAGCTCCGGACAGCTTTGTTGCCCATGCACGTATCTCCCAGCAGCGCAGGGAATGCGGGCTTTCCGTTGAAGATATTTGTAAAAAGGTGCTTGAAACCATGGACGAAATTCGTGGAGGTCAGCAGTGAAAAAACGTCGGGCAGATATTGCCCTTTATGATGATTTGAATCTGGAAAGCATCAATCTGGCACGCGCCCTGATCATGGAGGGGCGCGTGCTGGCTGGTGACAGAAAGATTCTCAACGCCAGTGAGATGGTCAGGGAAGGCGAACAGATGCGCGTGAAGGGCAAGCAGCTGGACGCCTATATCAGCCGTGGCGCACACAAGCTCAGAAAGGCTGTAGAGGTCTTCAAGCTCGACCTGAAGGAAAAGGTATGCGTGGACGTAGGCGCGTCCACAGGCGGCTTTACCGACGTTATGCTCCGCGCGGGTGCAAAGCATGTCTATTGCGTTGACGTTGGATACAACCTGCTGGATTATCGCCTTCGCAGCGACGAGCGCGTCACCGCGCTGGAGAGAACGAACGCCCGTTTCCTGACACACGAGCATTTTCCCGTGGCTCCCGAGTTTGGCGCAACGGATGTTTCCTTTATTTCCCTGAAGGCGGTTCTTCCTGCCGTCCTGCCGCTTTTGACCGGCAAGCGGGAATTTGTGGCCCTCATCAAGCCCCAGTTCGAGGCGGCAAAGGAGGATGTGGGGGAGAAGGGCGTGGTCCGCGACCCCGCGGTTCATGCGCAGGTTCTCGAGGATATGCTGGATTTTGTGAAGACGTTGCCCTGGGCCGCAGCCGGCCTGGATTTTTCGCCTATCAAGGGCCCCGAAGGCAATATTGAATTCCTTCTGCACCTGCTTCCCAGGGAGGCAGTGGAATGTGAAGTGGACAAATCTTCGATAAATGACATAATTACGTCAGCTTATGACAAAATTATAAAATCCACAAAAGAAGGCTTGTAAGTTCCATTTTCTTTGGTATATTAGATATATGGACGTGAGGTGATTCGCATGGAATTTCGAAGGGTAGGCATAGTTTGGAACCCGTCCAAGCGTACCGGTTTCGAAGTTGCACGCGAATTGAAGAATTTGTTGGACGAATACAGCGTTTCGGTTACAACGGGCATTGCGCTCGCGCATGCGCTGGGCTGTCCGGAGCTGGCGGAAGGCAAGCCGGAGGATTGTGATTTGCTTGTCGTCCTCGGAGGGGATGGAACTATACTCTCCGCTTTGGACTACGCGCTGCCGAATGATATTCCCATGCTGGGCATAAACCTTGGCCGAATGGGTTTTTTGACCGAGGTGGATCCCAAGGATCTCAGAAGAGACGTCATCAGCGTGCTCGAGGGAAGGTATACCATTGATTCCAGAACCGTGATGACGGTTCGCGGACAGGATGAGCGTAAGATTTTCGCTTTGAATGAGATTGTGGTGAGCCGGTCTACTCCTTCTGTGCGCGTTCTCTCACTTGAGATTGAAGTCAATGGGATACCCGTTGACCGCATTTCCGGCGATGGACTGATTGTGGCAAGCGCCACGGGGTCGACCGCCTATTCGCTGTCTGCAGGCGGGCCGATTATTCGCCCCGGCCTGGATTGTTTTGTCATTACGCCCATCTGTTCGCATACGATGAATGCCCGTCCGGTGGTCGTATCCTCCAATGATACGATAAAGATTCGTGTGCTGGATGACAGGGGCGGCGCCCATGCAGTTCTGGATGGCAGAAAGATCGTGGACGTCCGGCAGGGTGAGCCGGGGGTCACGGTTCTGCGCTCAGATCTCAAGGCACGCTTCATTCGCCTCCACGACCGCAATTATTTCAGTCTGCTTCGGGATAAGCTGTCTGAGTGGACACATTGAGCTCCGCCGGCGCGGAGAAAACAGGAAGGAAGAACCGGACATGAAGAGCGCGCGCCATAATCTGATACTGGAAATCATTGAAGATAAAGATATCGAAACGCAGGAAGAACTGGCTGAGGAACTGAAGAATCACGGCGTGAAGGTCACGCAGGCAACCGTGTCGCGCGATATTAAGGAGCTGCGCCTTTTGAAGGTGCTTTCCGAGCATGGCGGCTATAAGTATGCCACTGTGGAACGCGCGGAGAAGGGTATGAATGATCGCTTCATTCGCATCCTGACCGAATCTATCGTCAGCATTGAATGCGTGGGCAACCTGATGGTCATCAAGACCCTCTCTGCCAGCGCATCCGCAGCATGCGAGGCCATCGATTCCATGAAATGGTCCGAAGTCCTGGGCACCATTGCGGGCGATAACACTCTGCTGATCATCGGCAGGTCTCCTGAGGCGATCGAGGCTTTGGAGAACCGCTTCAACAATCTGATTAAGAGATAAGAAAAATGCTTCTTGAACTGACAATTCGAAATATTGCTCTCATTGAATCGCTGCGCATAGAATTTGCTCAGGGATTCAATGTGCTTACGGGCGAAACCGGTGCGGGCAAGTCCATCGTTGTGGACAGCGTAAACCTGGCGCTTGGCGGCCGTGCGGATCGCGAATTGATCCGAACAGGTGCGGAAAAGGGCAGCGTCGAGGCACTGTTTGATATTGCAAACAATCCTGAAGCGCTCGCCATGGCGGATGAACTCGGCGTCGAGGTGGACGGCGGGCTTGTTTGTGTTTCACGAAGCCTGAGCAAAAGCGGACGCAATATCTGCCGCATTGCCGGTACCGTATTGCCGCTCTCTACGCTGCGTGCATTCACGGCGCTGCTGGTGGATGTGCATGGCCAGCATGAGCATCAGGCGCTGATGAATCCTGCACGTCATATGGATTTCCTGGACGCCTTTGGCGATGCAGATCACAGCGCACGCATTGCTGATGTCCGCAATGCCCATGCAGCCCGTACCGAAACTGCATCCGCCCTTCGCAAGCTTTTGAAGGATGCATCTGAACGTGAACGGCTGATTGATATGCTCAGCTATCAGGTGCAGGAAATCACTGCCGCGAAGCTCAAGCCCGGCGAAGAGGAAAAGCTGGAGCGCAAGCTGAAGATGCTTGAAAATGCCGAAAAGGTACGCGACGGCGTGGAAACTGCCTATCAGCTGACCTACAGCGGCGACGGACGTTCCCTGAGCGCCCAGGAAGCCCTGCTTCGGGCGACGGACGCCATGCAGTCAATCGCGAGCCTTGACAGCCGCTTTTTCCGTCTGTGTGAGGAACTGCGCGGCGCATATTATTCCGTTCAGGAGATTGGCAATGAGCTGCAGACGCTCAGCGAAGAACTGAGCTTTGATCCGCAGCTGATGGACAAGATTGCCAACCGTCTGGATTTGATCTCCCGCCTGGAGCGCAAATACGGCGCAACGGAAGCGGATGTGATCGCATTCGGCAAGGAAGCCAGGGAACGCCTTGAATCCATCCAGTCCGGCGAAGAGCAGATTGCTGTTCTGAAGAAGGAGTTGAAGCATCGTGACCAGGTTCTCCGCGATGCATGCACTGCGCTTACACTGTCCAGAAGAGCCCTTGCAGAGGATTTGGAAAAAGGTATTCTGGTGCAGCTTTCCGATCTTGGCATGGGCCGCACGCGCTTTTCCGTGCGCCTGGGAACGCTTGAAAAGCCCACAGCAAACGGAATTGACGATGTTGAATTCCTCATTTCCCCGAATCCTGGCGAACCGCTTCGCCCGCTGGCTGCAATCGCTTCCGGCGGCGAGCTTTCCCGCATCATGCTGGCGCTTAAAACCATGGCCCTGAATGCCGGCGGTGTGGATTCCATGGTGTTCGATGAAATCGATACCGGTGTATCCGGCCGCATGGCGCAGGTCGTCGGAGAAAAGATGCGCAATATCGCAATCAAAAAACAGGTGCTTTGCGTAACGCACCTGCCTCAGATTGCAGCGCTTGGAGATGCACACTTCCGTGTTGAAAAGCATACGCTGAATGAGCGTACGCAGACCAATGTGGTTCGTCTGGATACAGACGGAAGGGTGCACGAACTGTCCAGGCTGGTCGGCGGTGCGGACGACAGCGAAAGCAGCCTTTCCCATGCACGGCATATGCTGGAAGAAGCTGCCAAAAGCGCAGAGGAAATAAGAAAAAAGATGTAAATCTCCTTACGAGACAGGTCTTCGATGCATAAAGAAGGCCTGTTTTTATGTATAATTCATGGACTATATACATGCATTTTATCCAGTGATAATGTACAGGGATTATAATTTGAGTAAAATATGGATGGTTATACGCCTGATAATTTGATGAAATGCTCGCTTGTTTGATGAGGGTTTTGATTTTATGAACAGAATTAAAACTTGGATCCAAAAGGATCGATACGGCGTGGTGCGCGGAACCCTGATATTGGGAATTGTAATGCTGCTGTGCACCTACATGGTTATACAGCTGTTTTACAGCTATGATGTCATCGTGGAGGAAGAGCGTGCATCTGAAGCTGCCAAGCGCGTAACGGCACAGTTTGAACAGCTGGTTGACAGCAGCCTGGACCAGCTGACGGGTGCGGCTGAGCTTTTGGATGATGCAGTGCTCTCTGCAGATGATCTTCTGAATCGTATGGGGCAGCATGAAAACTTTTCTGAAGTTGCCTTGCTTAAGGAAAATGCCTTGGTCTGCGCCGATGGTAAAACAGTTGAAAATACAGCCTGTGCAGATCATATACAGTACGATGCAAGGAATATAAGCGCCGGTTTGTTTGCAGAAGAGGACGGCAGAATTCATCTATGCGTTCCGCTTTCCGACGGCTCCAGGTTGATTGGCTGGCTGAAAGAGGACCGTGTCGAAGGTGTGCTCTTCAACGCTTTTATCGAGGATTACGGTTACGCGGTTTATAACGCAGCCACCGGCGCCTATCTGATCAATCATTCCATTCTGGATGACGCCGGTTATTTCGAGGGCCTGCGCGACCTGAATCAGGAATCGAATACGCAGCGGCTCGTCAATTCCGGAGACGCCCAGGCACGAATTGAGCGCAGCGATGCATTTGGCGGCGATTATTACATTGCCCAGCAGCTGAGCAACATCCGTCCGCTGGGTATTTCCCTGGTTATTCCTGAGGAATTGGTGCGCAGCGAAGCTTGGAGCGGCCGCTTTATGCCGCATCTAACCATCATTGCAGCAGTTGTAATGCTGCTCATCCTCGTAAGCTATACGGTGTTTTCCCTTCGCTGGGTCTACGTTTCCAACAAGGAGGCCGCAAGGGCTCTGGCCATTGGCGAGCGAATGATGAACGTTATTTCCCGGGAAGCAAGAATAACGCTTTTTATGTACCAGCGCAAGCAGGAAAGGCTCTCCTACTGCTACGATGGACTTTCCCTTATGGAATGCGATGAGATTTCCGGTCAGTATTCCCTGGATGAAATCATCAGCGCCTGCGATATGGATGAATCAGAATCCGACAGACTGTATGATAGTCTTTATGAACTCAATCCCGGTGAAAGTACCGAAATGCTGGTGCATACCGTTTCCGATAACCATGAGGAACGCATCCTGAAGTTCATGCTCTTTGCATCTTCACAGCCTGAACAGGGAACCATCTGCTGCATCAGCGACTGCACCCAGGAACAGGAAACCCTGGACAGGCTTGAGCTTGAACGTGGTTATCAGGCGTCGGTTCAGACCAAAACCAGCTCCATATGGGAGATCAATATCAGCCGCAACCGTTGGAAAGCTCTGAACATTTCGAAGCATTCCACCATGTACGCAAATGCCAACGCCATGATGAAAGCCCGCGATTACAATGCGGACCTGGGCAGCCTGCTGCGTGATTATCTCCATCCTGCGGATTATGCTGCCTTTGCTGAGACCATGAGCATCGTAAACATTGCTTCCATGTTCCGCAGCGGCAAAACTGAATTTGTGCAGGATTATCGTGTGTGCAAGGCGGGTGGAGCGGCCTATGAATGGCACCGCATGAATGTGCGCATCGGCCTGAATCCTGATACGAACGATATCTTTGCAAATCTCTATGTGTTCAATGTAAATGCTGAAAAGAATGCTGAATTGGAGCGCGGCGAGCGCAAGAAGGTTCTGCATCAGACGCTGATGGCTCTCAGCGGCCTCTATTACGGGCTTTACTACGTGGACCTGGAGAATGACCTGTCCTACACAGCACGCTCTCTGGGCGGCGATTTGGTGACCCGGCTGTGCGCTCCCTATAAGGCAACCTTTGATGCGTATATTGAGAGTACGGTTCACCCCGACGACCGGGAGGCTTTGCGCAATCTGCTCAGCGCTTACCACCTCCGCAAGCATATGACGGAGGGGAGCCACTTTCAGCGCAGAGAATACCGGCGCAAGTCCGGAGATAGCTATGCGGATGCAGCGATCATCGTGCAGCCTGCACGCTTTGAAAACGGTATGGTGAAGGAAGTTGTGCTTGCCATCCGCTATATTGGCCGCGACAAGGATATTGAAATGTGACCAACAAAACCCCGGCGTTTCTGCCGGGGTTTTTCATATGCATATCAGCAGCCGTATTTGATGCGCACGCGCGCAAGTTTTTCGCCAAAAGGCTTTGCCAGCACATTCAGGAAAACAACATTTGAAATCGCGTAGAAGATGGAATGGGGAAGCGCGGTGGCCATCGCTGCGGCATAGAGCGCAGGATTGAAGCTGCCGTTATACCAAAGTACGGTCCAGACGTCCATCACCAGCGAATACCCGGCTCCGGCGAAGATTCCATAGACGGATAGGGCCAACCGACTGTTCCTGAGCGGCTTTGATAGCAGGCCTGCAAATAGACCGATCAGCCCCCAGGCCAGCATTTGGAAGGGCGTCCAGGGTCCCTGTCCGAAGTAAAAATTGGAAATTACGGCGGACAAGGCGCCGGTCAGAAAACCCGCTTCACCACCGATGTAGATAGCAGTGATAACCACAACTGCGGTGATCGGTTTGAATGCCGGAATCACGCTGAACACAAAGCGCCCAATCACAGACAGCGCAGTCATAACCGCAACAAGTATCATGCGCCGCGTCCCGGTCTTTCTGCGTTCAAATCCGCAGGAAAAGAGAACGAGCGAAAGCAGGGTAACCATCAGAGAGGCCAGCGCGTAATGCTTTCGGCCGGGTCCCAGCGAAAACCAGAGTACGGCTGCAGGAAGCACGACAAAGGGGATTACAATTCCCAGCACACGCCTCAAACGCGGGTTTTGAATCACCAGAATCCTCATGATCTGCCGCCATTTCTGCGGCATAGCGCCGCCGCATCCTCAACCGTTGCCACACCGTCAAACCAGCCGCGGCATATGCGGTTTGCTGAGGTGGTATAGAAGCTGTTTTCATCAAAGAAACGGGAAGGAATGTCTTCGGAGACAATTTCACCCCGGAAGAACAGGGCGCACCTGTCTGCGCACTTCGCGGCAAACTCCACATCGTGGGTAACGGCAATGACTGCAACGCCCTGCGCCCTGAGCTTTTTCAGGATTTCCAGAACTGCATTCTGTGCATGTGCGTCCACGCCTTTTGTCGGTTCATCCAGCAGAAGCAGCCGGGGAGAAGAGGCGAGTACCTTCGCCAGTGCAACCAGCTGCTGTTCGCCGCCGCTCAGGTCGTAGGGGTGCCGGTCCAGAAGATGATCCAGGGAGTAGGGCAGGGCGGACAGATCCGCATGGACCTCTGCCAGTTCGTCGCGAACGGTGCTCTTGAGAAAAACCGTTTGTGCATCCTGAGGAAGCATGGATACACAATTCCGATACAGCTCCTGGCCCTTGTAATCCTTTATCCGGCGGCCGAAGATGCGCAGGTTTCCGTTGTAAGCGTGCGCCAAACCTGCAGCAAGCTTCAGGAATGTGGATTTGCCGGAGCCGTTTGCACCCAGTATACAATAGATTTCACCGGCACGGACATCCAGGTTCAAACCGCGCAGCACATCCGAATACTCTCTTCCATAGCGGAAATACAGTTTTTTGCATTCCAGCGCATGGGATTCGGGACGGGTATTGGTTTCGATTTCATGCGTTCGATGTGTGTTATCAAAGCTTTCACGCAGGAAGCGCCGTCCCTCACGCACCGTGATTGGACAGATGCCTTTAGCGCCGACCGCATGAAAAAGGCGAACCGCTCCGGGCATTGCATCCAACAGGGAGGGATGCCTGCGCAGCTGTTCACATGCCGCTTCAGGGGATGCATCCAAAATGATGGCGCCGTTTTCCAGTACGAGAACACGGTCGGACATGGGCAGTGCTTCCTCAAGCCGGTGCTCAATCAGCAGCACGGTTACGCCCATATCCAGATTGAGCTTGCGCACGGTATTCAAAAAATCGTTGGCGGCAATGGGGTCCAGCTGGGATGTAGGTTCATCCAGCAGGAGCACGTCGGGCTGGGTTACCATGACTGCCGCAAGGTTCAACAGCTGTTTCTGACCGCCGGAAAGCGCGTTGACATCTCGCTCAAACCAGTCGGATATGCCGAAATAACTGGCCATCTCTGCGACGCGGCGGCGAATAACATTCTGGGGCAAGCCCATGTTTTCCAACGCAAATGCAAGCTCATGCCAAACCTTGTCGGTTACGATCTGCTGTTCAGGACGCTGCATAACATAACCGATCTTGCAGGCAGCAGTTTTTGCATCAAGCTCATCCTGCTTACGGTCAAGGAAACGGATGGAACCATCCCGTTTACCCAGTGGCGCGAGCTCCCGCTTCAAAAGGCGCATCAGCGTGGATTTTCCGGACCCCGTGGCGCCGATCAGCGTGACAAAATCGCCGGCATTCACTTGAAAGCTGACGTTTTGAAGCACAGGGATTGAAGCCTCCGGATAGGAAAAACTCAGATTTTCGACTTTAATGATTTCCAACGGATGTTTTCCTCCACTTCCAACAGACCAGGGAAGAATGCAAGCAGTGCATAGGCAAAATAGGCGCTCCAGCCCAGTGAATCCGGGCGGGGGAGCGTGAAGTAAGGATAAAAGCGGCAGGTCAGGCTGCCGTTTACTATTGCGGCAACGGTCAGTCCACCGAGGGCAAGACAAGCTGCGCACATAAGTGCATCACGTAGTTCGAAATGAAACAGCGCAAAGCGTGTGCGCTTGCCGATGCCGTATCCACGGGCGGTCATGCTGTCGGCCGTGATGATGCCGTTTTCAAGCGCCCAGGTGACCAGCACCGAAAAGATACGCATTTCACCGCGCAGGCGGTCGATAACATTTTCGTCCTTAAACAATCCCAGCGCTTTCTGAGCATCGCGGATGCGCTTGGTCTGCTTTTTCAGAAGCGGAATATAGCGCAGCGCAATGGAGAGGATCAGCGTAAGCTTGGGCAGCGCCGAACCGAAGACATACAACAGTTTATCGCTGGTCATGACCTGCTGAAAGGAACGGAACCAGTAAAGCACCGATAGTATCATTCCGCCAAGAACCAGCCCATAATAAAAAGCTTCCAGTGTGATGGGATTGTGGTTGACCACAAACATAACGGTTGCACCGTTATGGGAAAAGACCGGATTCAGTATTGCCGAGGCGAGGAAGAGCAGCAGATAGGGCAACTGCGCTTTCAATCCGCTTTCCGGGTTGCGGATGAAGAAATAAAACATACCTCCTGCAACGGACAAAAGCAGTATGACTGGATTCAAACAGAACATGGCGATGCCGACCGTCATCATCAGCCACAGGAAGGCGGCGATCGGGTTCACATCGCTCAAAACGTTCATCATTTCAAATCCTCGCCAAGTTTGGTTGTGTACTGCCAGAGTATATCGTCGCCATCTTTGACGATATAGCTTCCGCAGCCGATGGAGAAGGTCTCGCCATTTACGGAATAAATCCAGCCGGAGAGGTCGCCATAGGCATATTCATAGAGGTAATTGATGCCGGTTACATAGGCCATACCGCCCTCGCCGCCGCTGTGCTCCGTCTGAATCCTGAACGTACGCGCCGCGGAGGTGAGCACATCGAAAACGCTCGCTCCTTCCCGGAAGGGGATGGCGGTGCGTTCGAGTATCACGCCGTCGTCAGGCGTGCTGCCGTCATCGTTACTTCCGGCTACCGTGTCGCAGCGTATGCTGATGTACGCCTGGCCTGCAACCTCATTTCCTGTGGGGAGGGCTTCGCCGTAATAGTCCGAAGCGGATTGGATGTTGATCATGTATACCGCAACGGCTGCGATTGCGCAGGATAAAAGAACAAATATCAGCTGCTTTGCACGACCGCGCTTGCGGGTCAGTGCAAAAATGACGCCGGCGGTACAAAGCACACCGATGACGATCCATGCATAGAACTTCCAGCTTCGTTCGGATGGAAGTTCGTATTCCTTTCCTTCGATGCCGGAAAAGTCAAAGAAGAGTTCGCCCTTATACAGGTAGGAATAAAGCGCCTGCAGGGCCTGTACGCTTGCATTTTCATTGGAAGCCGTATCGCCCGGAAGGTGGGCGAAGCCGCCGTCTGACATGCGATACTGCATCATGGCATCCATGACGCTGACGTCGTTCTTCATGAAGCGCTCATCGGTGCAGGCGTCCAGCCCGAGGGAAGAGAGCGCGACGATTACCTGTGCACAGCTTTCAGAGTTTTCCTTTCCTGTGCCGATGAAACCGCCGTTATCCAGCTGTTTTTCACTCAGAAAGGTAAGCGCCCTATTGATGGCTTCGATGATGCGCATATTGTTGCCTCGGTTGCAGGCGAGCGCCTGGATGCACATGGCTGTGACGTCCGTATCGCCGTACTGGCCCATTACAGCCCAGCCTCCATCTTCCTTCTGCAAAGCAAGCAGCTTCTCAAGCACAGCTTCTATGGTCCACTGGGAGGAAGATACGCCGTTGTTCAGCAGATGAAGACCATAGACGTAGCTCATGACGCCAAGCTTGCCGATGGTTTCATCGGCAATACCTTCCGGCACCATATCCGCAGCGCCGCAGGCGATTACAGAAAGTGCGCATTTCTGCCGTGTGACGGGATTGCTGATTGTGCCTGCTTCAAGAAGGGGAGCCGCGCAGCGCACATATTCGGAATAACTCAGTTCATCCCCGAAACGGTTGAGCAGAAGCACATAGTAATCCATGGTGCTTCCGGCCGCCGGAGAAACGGTTTCATCCAGCCATTTCTGGACATCATCTCCGTTTGCTGCAAAAGCGAGAATACCGTCTGCAACAGCATGATAATCATCCTGTGCCAAAGCCGAAAAGGGTGTGAGTGCCAATATAAGCACCAACACCCAGTTTAACAGTTTTTTCATTCTCATTTCGCGGAGGAAACAGTTGCCTTGTATACGGGAGGTACGAGGGTCATGGTTTCGCTGCGAGCAGAAATCAGATATTCACCTGCGTCCAGTGCAATGGTAACCTTGCCTTCCGCATCGGTTTTGAGCTCAGTATCCTCGCCGTTCACGGTGATCACTGCACCTTCCACCGGAACGAACACCGGGTTCCAGTCAGCATCGTAAGTCTGAGCGGAGAGGGAGAGCTTGAAACTGCCGTCCGTTTTGATTTCGTCCAGTTCAAAAAAGCTGAAGGTGTCAGACCAGGTTTCGAGATCGGTAAATGCATAAGCATAGATGCAGTCGCCATCGCTGAGAGGATCCAGCAGGCTGAAGGCGGAT
>JAGBAU010000087.1 GCA_017938785.1 Clostridia bacterium | reverse complement strand
TTCTGGAAGATGCTTTCGTCTGTAATCTTTTCATCTGCACGCAGCACGATGATGTCAGGCGAAATGCCCATGCCCTGAAGCTCTTTCACGGAATGCTGCGTGGGCTTGGACTTGTGTTCGCCAGATGCCTTGAGGTAAGGAACCAGCGTAACATGGATATAGAGGGAATTATCCTTTCCGGCTTCCCGGCCGACCTGACGGATGGCGTCAATGAAAGGCTGGCTTTCGATATCGCCGATAGTGCCGCCGATTTCTGTAATTACTATATCGGCCTCCGTTTTTTCACCTACCGAATAGATGAAACGCTTGATTTCATCGGTGATATGTGGGATTGTCTGTACCGTAGAGCCGAGGTATCCGCCCTGACGTTCCCGGGAGATAACGTTGGAATACACCTTGCCAGTGGTCAGGTTGGAGTATTTGTTCAGATCCTCGTCGATGAAGCGCTCGTAATGGCCGAGATCAAGATCGGTCTCCGCGCCATCCTCGGTGACATAGACTTCACCATGCTGGTAAGGGCTCATGGTGCCGGGGTCTACATTGATGTAGGGGTCAAGCTTCTGCGCCGCAACCTTCAGCCCTCTCGCCTTCAGAAGCCGTCCGAGGGATGCTGCTGTTATTCCCTTGCCCAGCCCGGAAACCACGCCGCCGGTAACAAAAATATACTTTTTCATGTTCAGCACCCCATCAGATATTGATTGACTTCGATGGCCGCCGCCCTGCCGTCCGCTATGGCGCGCACCACCAGTGACTGGCCGCTGTGCATATCGCCTGCAATAAACAGTCCCGGGGCGATCCTGTGCGTCCCGGCAGGAATATCGGGAACACCCCGCCGATTCAGGCTTATATTGAACAGATCGGCCGTTTCCTGTTCGCACCCGACAAATCCTGCCGCAATGATCAGCAGCCGGCAGGAGAGCCTGCGCGGCGCTGCGTCAACGGGGAGCATTCTGCCATCCGCACTGTGGGCAACGCCGACCACTTCAATTTCGCTGATCCTTCCGCTTTCATCGGGAATGATGCGCTGAACAGCGGTTTCAAAACGGCGCGGGTCTGCGCCCTGCACGGCGATGGCTTCAAACTGTCCATAATCCGTGCGAAGCGTCCGGGGCCATTCTGGCCAGGGATTGTTTTTCATGCGTTCAGCAGGCGCAGCGGGCATCAGTTCCAGTTGAATCACGGACCTGCAGCCCTGCCTCAGACAGGTGCCAACGCAGTCATTGCCTGTATCGCCGCCTCCCACGACGATGACATCCTTGCCATTTGCCGAAACAGCTGCAGGACGGCCGCCGAGCAGCGCGCGGGTCGCTTCCGTTAAATAGTCCACGGCCAGAACAACGCCTTCTGCCTCTTCTCCCGGTACGTTCAACCTGCGTGCGCGCCTCGCACCGCCGCAGAGAACGACAGCATCGAATTCCTTCTGCAGGTCAGCGGAGGCTTCCGTGTTCATGCGAAATTCCACCCCTTCCGCTTTCATCAGGCCGATTCGTCGAGATACAATTTCCTTCGGCAGTTTCATATTCGGGATGCCGTACATCAGCAGTCCGCCCGGACGGTCTGCCCGGTCAATGACCGTCACGCGATGGCCGAAGCGGTTCAGCATGTCCGCCGCGGCGAGACCGGAAGGACCGCTGCCGACAACGGCAATCGTCCTGTCCGTTCGCTTTACCGGAATTCTCGGTTTCATCCATCCGTTTCGGAAGCCTTCTTCAATGAGATACAGTTCGTTGTCCCGGTTGGTCGTGGCTTTGTCCGCCATCATACAGGCCTTTTCGCAAAGGCCGGGGCATACTCTGCCGGTAAATTCAGGAAACGGTGCTGTTTTGATCAGCCGCATCAGCGCTTCCTCTGCCTGTCCGCTGCACAGCAGGTCGTTCCATTCAGGAATCAGATTGTGCAGCGGGCATCCGTAATCTGATTGACAATACGGCACGCCGCAGTTCATGCAGCGGGATGCCTGTTCTTTGCGCGCATCATCGGACAGATGAACGTGGAGATCGTCAAAATCCTTAACACGCGCATCTTCCGGGCGGAGGGGGTTCTCCCTGCGGGCATATTCCATAAAGCCGGTTGCCTTTCCCATGATTTCACCTTCCTTCGATGATGCGTCTGTACTCGGTGGGAATAACCGTTTTGAACAGCGGCAGCGATTCATCCCAGTGATTCAAAATATGAATGGCCTTGGGCGATTGCGTATTCTGCGCATGCTTTTCGAGGATCGACTGAAGTTCAAAGGCTTGCGCACCGGATACCGTTTCAATCTCAACCAACCCGGAATTGATGCATCTCGCCAGTTCATCGTTTTCATCCAGCACATAGGCGATTCCGCCGGACATGCCCGCAGCAAAATTATCGCCAACAGGGCCGAGGATTACAACGCGTCCGCCGGTCATGTATTCGCAGCCGTGATCACCCACGCCCTCCACAACGGCAGTCGCGCCGGAATTGCGCACACAGAAGCGTTCGCCCGCCTGACCTGCCACATAGGCCCCGCCGCCGGTTGCGCCGTACAGTGCAACATTGCCGATCAGCACATCATCCGTGTTCCATGCGGCGGACTTCGGAGGACATACTGCCAGTATGCCGCCGGACAATCCCTTGCCGAAGTAATCGTTGGATTCGCCGTGCAGTGTAATTTTCTGCCCATGGTTCAGGAATGCGCCAAATGCCTGACCGCCGAAGCCGTGCACTTCTACAGCTGCTTCACCCTTCAGCGTGGTGCCGAAAGCGCGGTCGGTGGTATGAACATCTGTGATGTTATGCTTGTCTGCGCGCTTTTGAAGCTGCAGGTCATAGGCGCAGCCCTGACGGCAGTGGGTGTTGCGGGCAAATCCAATGATCGCATTCAGATCGACGGGCGCGTTTTCCTTCATTTTCAGGAGGTCTGCGCGTCCGACCAGCTCATCCACCGTGTGCGCGCCCAGCTTCGACATGATGCCGCGCAGCTGCTCAGCGATGAACAGCATAAAGCGTTCCACATATTCCGGCTTGCCGATAAACTTTTTGCGCAGTTCGGAATTTTGGGTTGCAATGCCAAAGGGACAGGTGCCCAGATGGCATACGCGCATCATGCGGCAGCCCATGGTGATAAGCGGAGCGGTTGCAAATCCAAATTCCTCGGCGCCCAGCAGCAGGGCAACGGCAACATCGTGGCCGCTCATCAGCTTTCCGTCCGTTTCAAGGGTGACGCATTGCCTGAGTCCATTACGGCAAAGCACCTGGTGCGTTTCCGCAAGGCCGATCTCCCAGGGAAGTCCGGCATGGTGAACGCTGCTCATAGGAGCTGCACCTGTACCGCCTTCACCTCCGGAAATCAGTATGCCCTTTGCGCCCGCCTTGGCAACGCCGCTGGCAATGGTGCCCACGCCTCCGGAGGAAACGAGTTTGACCGTGATACGGGCTTCTTCATTGGTGCATTGAAGATCGTAGATCAATTCCGCAAGATCTTCAATGGAATAAATATCGTGATGCGGCGGCGGAGAGATCAGAGATATGCCCTTTGTGGAACATCGGGTTCTGGCAATTTCTTCGGACACCTTGCGTCCGGGCAGATGGCCGCCTTCGCCGGGCTTCGCGCCCTGCGCCATCTTGATCTGAATCTCCTTTGCAGACAGCAGATAATCGCGGGTCACGCCGAAGCGGCCGGAGGCCACCTGCTTGATGGCAGAGTTGAGATCTGTGCCAAAGCGTTCCGGCAGCTCTCCGCCTTCGCCGCTGTTGGATTTGCCGCCCAGGCGGTTCATGGCCTTTGCCATGCACTCATGGGCTTCCTGAGAAATGGAGCCATAGGACATTGCGCCGGTCTTGAACCTTTTGACGATGCTATCTGCCGGTTCGACTTCCGCCAGAGGGATGGCCTTACAGCAGTCGTAGCGGAAATCCAGCAGAGATCGGATGGTGCACGGCCCGTCGTTTTTAACCATGGAAGCGTATTTATCGAACAGACTGCGGTCATCATTCCATACTGCCTGCTGAAGCGTGTGAATAACTTCCGGTGTATACAGATGTTCTTCCGCATTCTCACCTTTGCGCAGTCGGTGCTTGCCAACGCTGTCCAGCGCTTCGCTGCCCGCAAGCGAATTTGCAAACGCCTGGTCGTGATGCCAGCGGCTGTCGGCTTCAATATGGCTAAGACCGGCTCCGCCCAGATAGTGGGGCGTGTTGGTGAAATAGCCATCCACCAGCGCGGCATCAAGGCCAATGGCCTCAAACAGCTGTGCGCTCTGGTAGGCCTGCAGCGTGGATACGCCCATCTTGGATGCAACTTTCAGCACGCCAAAGGACAGCGCTTCATCGTAATCGGCGATGGCCTGTTCGGGCGTCTTATCAAGCTGTCCATTCCTGCACAGGTGCGCAATGCACGCATGTGCCAGATAAGGATTGACCGCACGCGCACCATAGCCGATCAGCATGGCCATCTGGTGGACGTCGCGGGGCTCTCCGCTTTCCAGAATGACAGAAACAGCCGTTCTCTTTTTCTTTCGCACCAGATGCTGCTCCAGTGCAGATACAGCCAGCAACGACGGAATGGCCAGATGCGCACGGTCAAGTCCCCTGTCGGACAGTATGATGATGTTCGCATCATTGCGGCAAACCCTGTCGCAGTCAGCGAACAATTGATCAAGCGCCGATTGGAGATCTTGTCTCTTCGGATAGAGCATGCTCAGCGTGGCCACACGGAACGCCGGATGCTGAATATCACGTATGCGTTCCAGCTCTTCCGCAGTAAGGATGGGCGTGGGCAGCTCGATGACCATGCTGTTTTCCGCGCCGGGTTCGAGCAGATTGCCGTCGTCGCCAATGTAGATTGACTGATCGGTTTTCAT
>JAGBAU010000086.1 GCA_017938785.1 Clostridia bacterium | reverse complement strand
TGTGCCGTATATCGGAATGCGGAAATTCCAGTCGCTGGAGCAGTTCTATGATTTTGCTGCGCTCATACGTGAAAACGCCCTGCACTGGAAGGAAGGCACTGAAATGCTTCCGAGCGACGCATTCCTCGCACTCTCTACCTGCTACGAGGACGATAGAATCGTCGTAATCTGCAAAAGAACCGCCCCTCGATAAGCAAGAAAACAGGCAGTCTGCATATGCAGACTGCCTGTTCGTGTCCAATGAGATTAGACGCCGCGCTTTTCGTTGCGGATCTTTTCTTCCTTGGACTGGTTGGTTACGCGCACATGGCCCGGCAGCGGAACGATCTTGGCGTCGATGGCGTCCAGGATCCAGCTGGGCTGCGGGAAGAAGACGTCTTCCAGCTCGTGGGCGGGAGTGATCCAGTTCTTGGAGGCAACAACTGCCGGCGGTGCATCCAGATCGTCGAAAGCCATTTCGGTGACCTGACGGGCGATTTCAGATGCGAAGGAGCCGCGCTCGCAAGCGTCGGTGACGATGACCAGACGGCCGGTCTTCTTCACGGACTCCAGAACGGTCTCATAGTCGAAGGGAACCAGGGTACGGGCGTCGATGATCTCGGCCTCCATGCCATACTTCTCCTTCAGTTCATCAGCAGCCTTCAGAGCACGGTACAGAACTGCGCCCATGGTCAGGATGGTGATGTCCTTACCGGCACGCTTGACGTCAGCCTTGCCGAAGGGGATCTCGTAGTAATCTGCCGGTACGCCGCCCTCATGGAACTGCTCGCCGACGTCATAGATACGCTGGGACTCGAAGAAGACGACCGGGTCGGTGCCGACCAGAGCGGAAGCCATCAGGCCCTTTGCATCGTAGGGAGTGGCCGGGAAGGCGATCTTCAGGCCCGGGATATGAGCGGTCAGGCTGGTCCAGTCCTGAGAATGCTGTGCGCCGTACTTGGAACCTACGGAAACGCGCAGGGTCACGGGCATCTTGATGATGTCGGCGGACATGGACTGCCACTTTGCCATCTGGTTGAAGACTTCGTCACCGGCGCAGCCGAGGAAGTCGCAGTACATCAGTTCAACCAGAGCGCGGCCGCCTGCCATGGCATAGCCAACTGCAGAGCCGACGATGGCGGACTCAGAGATGGGGCTGTTGAAGCAGCGATGATACGGCAGAGCCTCAGTAAGGCCACGATAAACTGCGAAAGCGCCGCCCCAGTCGCGTACATCTTCACCATAGGTTACCAGGGTGGGATCCTTGTAGAAGCGATCAACGATTGCCTCGAACAGACCGTCACGCAGCTGATATACCTTGTTCTTGGAAACGGGCTTGCCGTTCTTGTCGAAGCCGTAGCGTTCCTTCTTGGCGATGGCCTGAACGCGCGGAATCTCTTCCATGGGGATGTTGACGTCGGGCTGTGCATCGTCGAAAGCTTCGACGTGGCCGTTGGTGAACATCATGTCGGCGATGGCGTCGGGATCTGCATCCAGGTTCATGCGGGGAGAGATCTCGTCGTCGATGGCCAGCTTGAAGTTGTGGAAGTTGGTGTCCTGAACCTTCTTCACGATCTTGTCCAGCTCTTCAGCGGTGGCGACGCCTGCGTCGATCAGCTGCTGACGATATGCCGGGATCGGATCCTGTGCCTTCCAGGCTTCGATTTCTTCCTGGGTGCGGTAGGAGGAGGAGTCAGACGGGCTGTGGCCGCAGAAGCGATAGGTCACAACATCCAGCAGGACGGGGCCCTTGCCTTCTTCGGCGATCTTCTTCTTGCGGCTGTAGGCTTCGATCACTGCCAGGGGGTTGAAGCCGTCAACGCGCTCTGCGTTCATCTGGTTGGGGTTGAAGCCGGCGCCCATGCGTGCTACGAAATCGTAGGCCATGGTTTCGCCGCGGGTCTGGCCGCCCATGCCGTAGGAGTTGTTGTTGACGTTGAAGATGACCGGCAGGCCGCCCTTCATGTCGTCACGCCACAGCTCGGTCAGCTGGCCCATGCCGGACATGTTCAGAGCTTCGAGGACGGGGCCGCGGCCCATGGAGCCGTCACCGATGTTGGCAACGACAACGCCCTTCTTGCGGTTTACACGCTTATACAGTGCAGCACCCATTGCAACGGTACCGGAGCCGCCAACGATTGCGTTGTTGGGATAGATACCGAAGGGAGTGAAGAAGGTGTGCATGGATCCGCCCAGACCACGGTTGAAGCCGTTTTCGCGGGCGAAGATTTCTGCCATGGCGCCGTAGAGCAGGAAGTCGATGGCCAGATCCTTCACGGAATCGTGGGGGAACTTTTCAACAACTGCCAGGATCTTGCCGCCCAGGAAGTTCTTCATAACATCCATCAGCTCGTCATCGCTCAGCTTTTCGATGGCGGACAGGCCCTTGGCCAGGATGTCGGAGTGAGCGCGATGGGAACCGAAGATCAGATCTTCAGGATTGAGATGGAAAGCCTGACCGACTGCGGCGGCTTCCTGACCGATGGAAAGATGGGCCGGGCCGGGATGGTTGTAGGCCACGCCATTGTACTTACCATTGATCTTGATCTCGTTGATCATGGTTTCGAACTCGCGCAGGGTCAGCATATCGCGATAGATGTTCAGGAACTGCTCGGTGGTGAAATTGCCCAGCTCGTCCTTAACGGTCTTCTGATACTGGTTGCAGGGGATGTCCTCAAAGTGGATATAACCGGGTGCGCGCGCTACGTTCGGATCTACGAACAACTGCTTGGACATAGTAATGCACTCCTTTATTTTTCGTTGTTATCGGATTTGCCGCCGGAGCCGGTTTTGACCCCGGCGGATTGTTTCTATAGTGGATTAGCCCTTAGCAAGAAGCAGGTTGTAGTTTTCCAGGTTCTTCTTCAGATCAACCAGGAAGCGGGATGCGGGGGTGCCGTCCAGCGCGCGGTGATCGTAGGTCAGGCTCAGGCCCATGTTGGGATAAACCTTGATTTCGCCGCCTTCCATCTTGAAAGCGTCCTTCATGGCGCAAACGCCCAGGATGCCGGTCTGCGGCGGGTTGATGACGGGAGTGAAGGATTCGATGCCCATGGAGCCCAGGTTGGAAACGGTGAAGGAAGCGCCCTTGAGGTAATCGGGCTTGATCTTGCCTTCCTTGCATTCCTTGGCGAGCTTCTTTACGGAATCGGAGATTTCCTTCAGGCTCATCTTATCGGCGTTGAAGATGGTGGGAACCATCAGGCCGCGGTCGGTATCAACCGC
>JAGBAU010000001.1 GCA_017938785.1 Clostridia bacterium | reverse complement strand
TCCGGCGGCGGCGAGATGACCGAAAACATCGACCGCGTGGGCGGCAAGGGCACCGCTGATTTCGCCGGCGAAGCCGTGCGCATCTACTGCGAGCGAAATCAATAAGCAAAAGAACGGAATCCTTACGGATTCCGTTCTTTATTGTATGCTCCGGTTCCAGCGAACCAGGCAGATGATCTGGTAAGCCGTCATGCACAGCCAGCCGATGCCAGTGGCCAGTGCCACTGCCTGCAGGCCCATGCTGCCCACCAGCAGGTGGCTCAGGATTGCACGGATGGTGATGTGCAGGGTGGTGCCGATCAAGAGCACATGCATTCTGCCCACGCCCCGGAAAAATCCTACGAAGGTATTTCCTGTGAAGCACAGCAGGTAGAAGATGGAGATCATGCGCATGTAGCTCGCACCGTAGGCGATGGCCTGGGTCTCCGCCGCATCCAGAAACCAGCCCATACTGGGCTTGGCAAGGATATACATCAGCGACGAAAGCACCACTGCCATGACAACCGCCAGACCCATGCCCTGCCTGAAGCCATCCTTCTCCCGCTGCGCTTTGCCCGCGCCGTGGTTCTGGGAAACGAATACCGACAGGGCCGAACCCATGCTGGTGCCCAGGGAGTTGGCCAGGCCCTCCACGCGCATGGTTGCCGTATAGGCCGCTATGCCCGGCGTGCCCAGCAGGTTCACCGCGCCCTGCACGAAAATCTTGCCGATGTAGAGGCTGGACTGATGCAGCGCGGATGTACAGCCGAAGGACAGCGTGCGCTTCACCAGGCTGCGTTCAAAGCCGACGTCATAGCGGGTACAGATCAAATCCCGGTCGCGCCGGAAGATGTATACCATGCAGCAAATCGCCGCCAGCAGCTGGGAAAGCACCGTTGCCCATGCCGCGCCGCCGATACCCATCTGCCAAACGCCCACGAACAGGTAGTCTGTCACCGCATTCACCGCCACGGACACGAACAAAAAGAACGTTGCCGCACGGGTATCGCCGATGGCACGCAGCATACCCGAACCCAGATTGTACAGGTAGCTGCACAGCATGCCGCCGATGATGATCCTGAGGTATTCCTCAATATAGCCGATCAGTTCCGCCGGGGAATTGATCATATGGAGCACGGGACGCATCAGCGCCAGAAAGATACCGCTCAGGGCCAGCGTCACCGCAGCGCCCAGGCTGGTGGAAATGAATACCTCCCGGCGGAAGCTGGCTCTGTCACCGCTGCCGTAGAGCTGCGCCAGCAGGATGGATATGCCCGTGCAAAAACCGGTGAGCACAAATATGAACAGGTTCATGATCGTACCCGCCACACCCACGGCGGAAAACGCCTGGGTTCCCAGGAAATGCCCGATGATGAGAGAATCCACCGTGTTGTACAACTGCTGCAGCACATTGCCGATGAGCAGCGGCAGCGCCAGCGCAATCAGTTCACGACGGATATTGCCCTCCAGCAGCGTTCCCTTCACGCCATGTCACCTTCGATTCTGAATCATTCTGTCCGTTTCCTGCGTTCCATCGCAAGGGCGCGGGATTCTTTACCGCTGATGTGTTCGATATCCATTTCGATGATGCCCGTGCGGCTGAACGCACCCCGAATCTCCATATCCGTCTTCTCCGGGGTTGCGGGACAGAAGCGGTTGCCGATGGCCATCAGCGCGCGCAGCCTCTCCCCGTCATCCTCCACAAGGCGGACCCGGCCGAATACGATCACACTGCGGAAGCGGGTGGAATATATCTCGGTATCCACAGCATCGGCATCGATCACGCAGAAGGACGCCTTATCGCAGCTGCGTATGGCGTCGATTTTATGTCCCTCGGTGGCGCAATGGAAATACAGCTTTCCGTCCACCAGCACATGATTGAGGGGCACGGCATAGGGATAACCCTCGTCGCCGCTGAGCGCCATCACGCCGTTTTCACGCTCGTTCAGGATGCGCAGGCATTCCGCCCGGTCCAGAGACTGGTTCTTTCTTCGCATTTCACGGAACATAGCTTATGCTCCCTTCTTCACCATGCGGCGCTGCACCAGCAGGCCGCAGATCAACACCGCCGGGAAGATGGCGGCAAACAGGATACCCAGCTGCAGGTTATCGCCATTGGCGCTGGAGACCATGCCCGCCAGGGTGGGGCCTGCGCTGCAGCCCAAATCGCCGGCCAGCGCCAGCAGACAGAACATCATCGTGCCGCCGCGGGGCAGGGTTGCAGAAGCAAGGCTCAGGGTACCCGGCCAGAAGATGCCCACAGAGAAGCCGCAGATGCCGCAGCCGATCAGGCCAACCACCGGCCAGGGAGACAGGGCCACCAGCAGGTAAGCAAAGATGCACAGCAGGCCGCAGCCCATCATGAACCGCTCCAGGGAAATCTTGCCCTCGGCCTTGCTGTAGAACACGCGGGCAATGCCCATGGTGCAGGCAAAGAACATGGGCCCCATCAAATCGCCCAGGGTCTTGCTCACACCCAGGCCGGATTCTGCCAGTGCAGACGCCCACTGGCTCACGCTCTGTTCGCTGGCGCCGCCGCATACCATCACCAGCAGCATCAGCCAGAACAGCTTGTTCTTCGCCAGTTCCAGAACGGACAGGCCCGTCTCACCCTCCTTGAGCAGGGGAGCGATCGGCACGCGGGCGAAGTTAATCATGTTCAGCAGGGGTACCAGCGCCCAGATCAGGGTCAGAATCTTCCAGTTCTCCACGCCGAAGATTACAAAGAACAGCGTGGAAACCAGCACCACAACCATGTGCCCCCAGCAGAAAAAGGAATGCATCAGGCTCATGGCGCGGTCCTTGCTCTTGGTGGGGCAGGCTTCCATGATGGGACTGGTGAGCACCTCAAGCAGGCCGCTGCCGATGGAATACACCACCGTGGCAATCAGCAAGCCGGTATAGGGATCCGGAGTCACATCCGGCAGAAGCGCCATCAGGATCAGGCCCGCAGCCGAAAACGCATGGGCCAGCACGATGCCCGCGCGATAGCCCAGGCGATCCACAAAGCCGATGGATGCAGCGTCCACAACCAGCTGCAGCAGGAAGTTCACGGTGACCAGCAGGGTAATCTTGGCCAGGGGAATGTTGTAGCTGTTGTGGAAGGTCAGGTACAGCAGGGGCGCAAAGTTGATCACCACAGACTGTACGCTGGACGCAACGAAGCATGCGCGGATGGTCCGGTTGTAGTTTGGCATGGAAAGGTACCTCTCTGTCTCTTTTTCTCAGGTTTGTTCGATCGGTAAATAGACCGAAAATGTGGTGCCTTGGCCGGGAGCGCTGTTGACAGTAATTTTCCCCTGGCAAAGGTCCACAATGCGCTTCACCAGAGAAAGCCCCAGGCCGTTGCCCTCGGTGGCATGGGCGCTGTCCCCCTGGTAGAATTTTTCAAAGATGCGGGCCTGGGTAGCGACGTCCATGCCCTGGCCCGCATCGCGCACGTGCACGATGATGAAATCCTGCACCCGCATGCAGCTGACTTCCAGAACGCCGCCCTCGGGTGAAAACTTGATGGCATTGCTGATCAGGTTCACCCAGATGTGGGACATCATTTCCTCATTGCCCTCATACTGAAGTTCATCCAGGTCCAGGCGCAGATCCAGGTTTTTTTCGCCCCACTGCTTTTCCATCAGCAGTATACAGCTGCGCAGCTGTTCATCCAGGGCATACACGGTCTTATCGGTGATGATCTGCTGGTTTTCCAGCTTGGTAAGCAGCAGCACATTTGCAGACATATTGGCCAGGCGTTCGCTCTCCGTCACAATGATGCGGGTATACTCCCTGCGCTGTTCATCGGTCAGGTCATCTCTCTCCAGCTGCTTAGCAAAGCCGCGTATGGATACGATGGGCGTTTTGAATTCATGGCTGAAGTTGTTGATGAAATCCGTGCGGAACATTTCGATTCCGCTCAGCTCCTCAGCCATGTGGTTGTAGCTCTGCACCAGCTCGCGAATCTCGCCCACACAGTTGCCATCGTCCACACGAATGGAAAAATCCCCCTTGGAGACCTGCTTCATGGCCTTATTGACCCTGTGCACGGGCTTGATATGCTGGCCGCCGAAGCCCATGGTGAATACCACCGCAAACAGGATGCACATCAGCACCAGCAGCATGGGCCAGATGGTGCCGTTCATCAGCGGACGCAGCACGCCCGTGCGCAGCAGCAGCAGATAGGATGCGCTGGTCATCAGCCCTGCGTTGATGAGGATGGCCAGGATGAAAATGAGCAAGAGCAGCGTCAGGGACGTGCTCCTATCCCCCTTGCGGCGGGGACGGTTCGTGCGCTTCATCCGCGCTTCACCGCCTTATAGCCCAGGCCGCGCACGGTGACGATTTCGAAATCCTCGTTGCCGCGGAAGTGATCGCGCAGACGGTTGATGTGCACATCCACTGTACGCTCATCCGATTCGCTGTCCATATCCCAGATTTCATCCATCAGCTGGCGACGGGTGAAAATCTTGTTCTGGTAGGACAGGAGCTTGAAAAGCAGCATAAATTCCTTCTTAGGAAGTTCCAGCGTACGGCCACCCCATTCCACAGTGAGAGAATCATAATCCAACACCGTATTACCGATCTCCAGACGGTGTTCATTTACGATGCGGCTGCGGCGCAGCAGCGCAGCGATGCGCAGAATCATTTCCTCCTCATCCACGGGCTTGACCATATAGTCGTCCGTCCCGATCTGGAAGCCCTTGTGCTTATCCGCAGGCTTTTCCTTGGCGGTGACCATCAGGATGGGCAGATCACAGCCGGAAGCGCGCAGGGTTTCGGTGAACTCGTATCCGTCCATGCGGGGCATCATGATGTCCAGCACGATCAGGTCCACATGCTTGCGGTCCAGGATCTCCAGGGCCTCCACGCCGTCCCGGGCAAGAATGGGCTCATAACCATTCTGGGAGAGCACAGCCTGCATGAGTTTGCGGGTATTATCATTGTCTTCAACTACCAAAATATGAAACACTTCTATCTCACCTCGTTGAACAACATTCTGCCCCAAACATATAAACCGAGTATGAACCTATTATAGCGCATTTGCGTCTAATATGCGATGGTTTTTTCGTTTATAGAAGGTTTATATATCTTATATAGAATGGTTTCGGAGGCTAGAATCAATGAACAACACTTTAATCCCCACCGGGAACCTGAATTTCGGCCAGCAATACCGGGAACTGATGCAGCTCTATGACGCCGCTGTGCGGGAAGTCCGCACCAAGGTGGAAATCCTGGATGCTGAATTCCGCGTGCGCTACGCCCGAAATCCCATTCATCATATTGATACCCGCCTGAAGAGCCCCGCCAGCATCGTGGAAAAGCTCAACCGCAAGGGTCTGCCCCAGACCCTGGAAGCCATTGAGCAGAACCTGACGGACATCGCAGGCGTGCGCATCGTGTGCAATTATGTAGAGGACATATACCATATCGCCGAGCTGCTGCTGCGCCAGCAGGACATCGAGCTGGTGCGCAGGCGCGATTACATACAGGAGCCCAAGGAATCCGGCTACCGCAGCCTGCACCTGGTGATTCGCGTTCCCGTATTCCTGTCCAGCCACACGGAGCTGGTGCCTGTAGAAATCCAGATCCGCACCATCGCTATGGACTTCTGGGCGTCGCTGGAGCACCAGCTGCGCTATAAATCCGATCAGGAAACCACCCATAGGCTGCGCCTCCGCCTGCAGCGCTGCGCTGAACAGAGCGCCCAGCTGGACCGGGAAATGCAAAGCATCTACCAGGAAATCCACGGCAGCGCCTATATTGAAAAAAGTGCTTGCGTAGATGCGGATTTTCAGGCATAATAGTATTATTCTATAAACCACGGAGGCCATTATGGAAGACAATCAGAAAACCCCCGAATACGAAGAGTACAACGCCAGTCTCGATCCCGATCCCATTCCCTCGAATATGTCCGCCGATGAATTGCAGGAGACCATCCTGGAAGACTCCGGCATGAACGGCTTTCAGAAGTACATCGCCCGCCTGAGCGAGAAGACCTGGACCCTGGTCCAGCGCATCGTAGGCGCCATCCTGGGCGTGGCCGCAGGCCTGGCCCTGTTCTGGAACGGCGGCAGCGATACCGATCGCGGTATGTCCTGGTCCCTGGTCATCGCCATCGTCATCGCCATGCTGATTCCCAATATCCTGGAAAAGCAGGGCGGCCGCCGTATCCCGAAGCTTCGCGTGGCGCTGGTCATCGCCCTGGGCATCATGATCGTCGGCTACTTTATCGTGGTCGGCGCCCGTACCGGCTTCAAGCTGACCGCCTGATTTCCGCACAAAAAACCGATGCATATGCATCGGTTTTTTTATGACACCACGTTGATGGGATTTCCCTTCAGGAAAGCCTTCACATTCTCCACAGCAATATCCATCAGCCGTGCACGGGCCTCGTAGGTGGCCCAGGCAATGTGGGGAGTGAAGATCATGTTCTCCAACCCCAGCAACGGATTGTCCGCAGGGATGGGCTCCACGCCGGCCACATCGCAGGCCGCGGCGTTGACCTTACCGGACTTGAGCGCTTCCGCCAGATCCGCATCGTTGACCACCGGACCGCGGGAGGTGTTGATGATGATGACGCCGGCCTTCATCTTCGCGATGCTCTCCCGGTTG
>JAGBAU010000085.1 GCA_017938785.1 Clostridia bacterium | reverse complement strand
TATTATACCGTGATTGTCGGCGTGCGGTTTACGAACCGCCGCCCGCCGACCCGGAATTCATAAATGAATTCCTAATCATTATACCGTGATTGTCGGCGTGCGGTTTACGAACCGCCGCCCGCCGACCCGGAATTCATAAATGAATTCCTAATCATTATAACAAGTTTGTCGGGATTTGGGAAGGAAAAAAAGCCCCTTGGCGATATAGTTTCGCCAGTATAACGGGCATAAAAAAAGAGCCCCGGGCGGGGCTTCAGTCGGCGAATACGCCGGTTTCCTCCAGCAGGTCGAGAAGATCATCCTCGTCCATGGCTGTTTCGATGCGGGCGCTGCGGCCAGGGATGTCGATGGCGGCCTTCACGCCGTCCTTTAAAAGGCGCTCGGTGAGCTCTGCAGCGCAGTCGTCGCAGTGGATCTTTGCCGTACAGCTCTGGCATTTCAGGTAGGTGATGGTGTAATTGAGGTTCATGCTTGCTTGCTCCGTGTTTTTTGTACGGATGCCATTGTATCATTTCCGGAACGATTTTACAAGCTCCTGACAAAAACCGTATTCAATTCGGACATTCCGGGCTTATCCTGAACTTGCGCCGGGCGGAGAAAAGCCCGGTAAGCAAGGAAAGAAGGTATACGGTTATGAAGAAAATCCTGGCACTGGTTCTGGCAATGCTGATGGTCACCGGCGCGGCGCTGGCGGACGAAATCAACGTCATCTCCCGCGAGGACGGCAGCGGCACCCGCGGCGCGTTCATCGAGCTCTTCGGCATCGAGCAGAAGGATGAAAACGGCGTGAAGATCGACATGACCACCGATGAGGCGGACATCACCAACTCCACCTCCGTCATGATGACCAGCGTGTCCGGCAACGATGCGGCCATCGGCTACATCTCCCTGGGCAGCCTGAACGAAACGGTGAAGGCCCTGGCCATCGACGGCGCGGCGGCAAGCGTTGAGAACATCAAGAACGGCAGCTACAAAATCGCCCGCCCGTTCAACATCGCCACCGGCGCAAACGTCACCGAAGCCGCCCAGGCGTTCATCGACTTCATCCTGAGCGCCGAGGGCCAGGCTGTGGTGGAGGCAAACGGCTACATCGCCTCCGTTGAGGACGCGCCGGCATATCCGGGCAGCGAAATCTCCGGCAAGGTTGTGGTCGCAGGCTCCTCCTCCGTCACCCCGGTGATGGAAAAGCTGAAGGAGGCCTACACCGCCCTGAATCCCAACGCCGAAATCGAAATCCAGCAGAGCGATTCCTCCGCGGGCATGAATTCCCTGAAGGACGGCGTGTGCGACATCGGCATGGCCTCCCGTGAGCTCAAGGACAGCGAGCTGGAGGCGGGCCTTACGCCCATCGTGATCGCCATGGACGGCATCGCCGTGATTGTGAGCAACGAAAACAGCGTGGACGGCCTGAGCGCGCAGCAGGTGCAGGGCATCTACACGGGCGAAGTGACCGACTGGGATGAAATTGCATAATGAACCGGGGAGGGGCACGACCCCTCCTCATAAGGGTTTTTATATGAAAGAATTCAAAGAGAAATTTGCCAGGCTCATCTTTATATGCACGGCCTGTATTTCGATACTGGCGGTGGCCCTGATCTGCGTGTTCCTGTTTGCAAACGGCATTCCGGGCATGCGCAGAATCGGCGTTTGGAATTTCCTGTCCGGCACGAAATGGAAGCCCGGCAACGACGTCTACGGCATCCTGCCCATGATCCTGGGCTCGGTGTATGTGACGGCGGGAGCGCTGATCGTGGGCGTGCCCGCGGGACTGCTCACAGCGGTGTTCATGTCCAGGTTTGCAACAAAGCAGCAGGTGAAAATCCTGCGCCCCGCGGTATCGCTGCTGGCGGGCATCCCCTCGGTGGTGTACGGCTTTTTTGGGCTGGTGGTGATCGTGCCCGCGGTGCGCGAAATCTTCGGCGGCAGCGGTTCGAGCCTCTTGTCCGCCTGCCTGCTGCTGGGCATGATGATCCTGCCCACCATCATCACCGTTTCCGAATCCGCGCTGAACGCCGTGCCCGTGAGCTATTACGAGGGCGCGCTGGCCCTGGGCGCCACCCACGAGCGCAGCGTGTTTAGCGTGGTGCTGCCCGCAGCCAAATCCGGCGTGATGGCGGGCGTCATCCTGGGCGTGGGCCGGGCCATCGGCGAGGCCATGGCGGTGATGATGGTGGCGGGCAACCGCACCGGCATGCCCAAGGGTTTAACCAAGGGCGTGCGCACCCTGACCAGCAACATCGTCATGGAGATGGGCTATGCGGCGGATCTGCACCGGGAGGCGCTGATCGCCACGGCGGTGGTGCTGTTTGTGTTCATACTGATCATCAATTTGATGTTCAGCCTGCTGAAGGGGAGAAAATGAGTATGTCCAACAAAACGAAGGCCCGCATGATGCGGGGCGCGGTATACGCGGCGGCGGGGTTCACGGTTTGCGTGCTGGTATTGATGGTGGGGTACATCCTCATCCGGGGCATCCCGAACCTGAGCCCGGAGCTGTTTGCCTGGGAATACAATTCCCAGAACGTATCGCTCATGCCCGCGCTGGTGAACACCCTGTTTATGACGGCGCTGTCGCTGCTGTTCGCGGTGCCGCTGGGCGTGGGCGCGGCGATTTACTTAAACGAATACGCCCGCCGGGGCAGCCGGCTTGTGAAGCTGGTGCGCCTCACCGCGGAGACCCTGAGCGGCATACCGTCGATCATCTACGGCCTGGTCGGCTCGCGGTTCTTCGTGGTGGCGCTGAAGCTGGGGCTATCGCTGCGCTCCGGCGCGCTGACCCTGTCCATCATGGTGTTGCCGCTGGTGATGCGCACCACCGAGGAGGCGCTTGCCGCCGTGCCCGATTCCTACCGCGAGGGCAGCTTCGGCCTGGGCGCGGGGCGGCTGAGAACCACCTTCCGGGTGGTGCTGCCCGCGGCGGCGCCGGGCATACTGGGCGGGGTGATCCTCGCCATCGGGCGCATCGTGGGCGAAACCGCGGCGCTGATCTACACCGCAGGCACCGTGCCGGAGATCGCAGGCAGCCTGATGGATTCCGTTCGGACGCTGTCGGTGCACATGTACGCCATCTCCACGGAGGGGCTGTACCTGAAGCAGAGCTACGCCACGGCGGTGGTGCTGCTGGTGATCGTGATCGGCATCAACGCCCTGTCCACCTTCGCGGCGGGCAGGCTGGGAGGAAACAAACATGGTAAAATTTGATATACAGAATCTGAACCTGCACTACGGCAGCTTCCACGCCCTGAAGGATGTGAACCTTTCCATACGTGAAAAGGAGATCACCGCCTTCATCGGGCCCTCCGGCTGCGGCAAGAGCACCCTGCTCAAAACCCTCAACCGCATGAATGATTTGGTGGAGGGCTGCAAAATAACAGGAAAAGTGACCCTGGACGGCGAAGATATATACGGCGGCATGGAGCCCAGCCTGCTGCGCAGGCGCGTGGGCATGGTGTTCCAGAAGCCGAACCCCTTCCCGATGTCGGTTTACGACAATATCGCCTTCGGTCCCCGCACCCACGGCGTGAAGGCAAAGTCGAAAATTGACGAAATTGTCGAAAAATCCCTGCGCGATGCGGCCATATGGGACGAGCTGAAGGACCGTTTGAAGAAGAACGCCCTGGGCCTGTCCGGCGGCCAGCAGCAGAGATTGTGCATCGCCCGGGCCCTGGCGGTGGAGCCGGAGGTATTGCTGATGGATGAGCCCACCAGCGCCCTGGACCCCATCTCCACCTCGAAGATCGAGGATCTGGCCCTGCAGCTCAAGAAGGATTACACCATCATCATGGTGACCCACAACATGCAGCAGGCGGTGCGCATCTCCGACAGGACGGCGTTTTTCCTGCTGGGCGAGGTGATTGAGTACGGGGAGACCCAGCAGATCTTCTCCGTGCCCGGGGACAAGCGCACCGAGGATTACATCACGGGGAGGTTCGGCTGATATGAGAAACCGCTTTGACGCGCAGCTTGCGCTTTTGAATGAGGAAATGCAGGAGATGGGAAGGCTGATCGTGGAATCCATCCAGGCCGCCACCCGGGCGCTGATCGATCAGGACGTGGACGCGGCCGCAAACGCCATCACCGCCGACCGGGAGGTCGACCAGAAGGAAAAGGAGATCGAGAGCCTGTGCTTAAAGCTGCTTTTGCAGCAGCAGCCCGTGGCCAGGGACCTGCGCCACATCTCCGCCGCGCTGAAGATGATCACCGATATGGAACGCATCGGCGACCAGGCGGCGGATATTTCCGGCATCGTGATCTACCTGGCCAATGAGCCCTACATGAAGAAGCTGGAGCACCTGCCCCGCATGGCCGACGAGGCCATCCGCATGGTGACCGGCAGCCTGGACGCCTATGTGCGCCGGGATCTGGAGCTGGCCCGGCGGGTGATGGACATGGACGACGCCATCGACGAGCTCTTTGACATCATCAAGGAGGAGCTGATTTCCCTGATCCGCCTGGACGCGAAGAACGGCTCCCAGGCCATCGATTTGCTCATGATCGCCAAGTACTTCGAGCGCATCGGCGATCACGCACAGAACATTGCCGAGTGGGTGGAATACGCCATCACCGGCAGGCACAAAGGAGAAACCCTATCATGATCTACTATGTGGAAGATGATGACAACATCCGCGAACTGGTGGTTTACACCCTGACCCAGATGGGCCTGCCCACCCGGGGCTTCCGGGACGGCGCCGCCTTCGACGCGGGCATGGCGCTGGAAAAGCCGGAGCTGATTTTGCTGGACATCATGCTGCCCAACGAGGACGGCATGTCCATCCTGCGCAGGCTGCGCGATGACCGCAACACCCAGGAGATTCCCGTGATCATGGTCACCGCCAAGGGCGCGGAATACGACAAGGTGATGGGCCTGGACACCGGCGCGGACGATTACATCACCAAGCCCTTCGGCATGGCGGAGCTGGTGGCCCGGGTGCGCGCCCGGCTGCGCCGGGTCAAGAGCGTGCGCGAGACCGAAAAGCACGTGCACGCCGCCGGGGCGCTGACGCTGGACAACGTGGCCCATACCGTGACCGTGGAGGGCAGGGACGTGGCCCTCACCCTGAAGGAATACGAGCTTTTGCACTTCCTGATGGAGAACCGGGGTGCGGTGTTCAGCCGCGAAGCGCTGCTGGAGCACATATGGGATTACGGCTACATCGGCGGCACCCGCACCGTGGATGTGCACATCCAAACCCTGCGCTCCAAGCTGGGCCCCTGCGGCGAGATGATCGAAACCGTGCGCGGCGTGGGCTACCGCTTCGGCGGCCGCTGATTTCCACCGGAGGACGAACCTATGACCAGACGTATATTCCGCAGCGTGGTGATTTCCGCGCTGCTGGCGGCCACCCTCGCGGCAGCGCTGATTGTGCTGTCGCTGTTTGGCATCTATGAGGGAGACATGACCGGTGAATTGCGCAGCGAGGCGGACAGCCTGCGCTACGCCCTCAGCCGCGCCGTGGACGAACAGGCCTATTTCGACGGCTTCTCCTCCCGCAACCGCGTGACCCTCATCGCCGGGGACGGCACCGTGCTCTACGACAGCAGCACCGACGCCGCCGCCCTGGACAACCATGCCTTACGCCCCGAGGTTCAAAACGCCCTTGAAAACGGCTGGGGCGAGGCCGAGCGCTATTCCGATACCCTGGCCGAGAGCACCTATTATTACGCCCTGCGCACCGACGACGGCAACATCCTGCGCGTGGCCAGCGTGCGCTCCAGCGCCCTGGGCGTGCTGCTGAGCGTGCTGCCCAGCCTGAGCGTGATCATCGCCGTGGTGGTGCTGTTTTCGCTGGTTATCGCCCGCATCGAGGCCCAGCGCATCGTGGCGCCCCTGAACGCGCTGGATCTGCGCGCGCCGCTGGAAAATAAGATTTACGATGAGCTGACCCCGCTGCTGACCCGCATGGACCGCCACATGCGCGCCCGCGATGAGGCCCGGCGCAACCTTTCCACCATCGTGGACAACATGCGCGAGGGCATGGTGCTGCTGGATTACCAGGGCATCATACTGGCCATGAACTCCAGCGCCGAGATCGTATTGGGCGTCAGCGACGGCGACAACATCGGCAAGGATATGCTCTCCGCCTGCCATACCCCCGGCGTGGGGGATGCGGTGTACACCGCCCTCACCGGCCGCTACACCAGCCTGCCCATGGAGTGGAACGGCAGGCATTACCAGCTGCTGGCCAACCCGGTGCTGGCCCGCGGGCGCACCGAGGGCGCGGTGCTGCTGGTGCTGGATGTGACCGAGCATTACGCCGCCGAGCAGAGCCGAAGGGAGTTCACCGCCAATGTCTCCCATGAGCTCAAGACCCCGCTGACCAGCATATCCGGCTACGCGGAGATCATACGCGACGGCGTGGCGCGCCCGGAGGACATACCGGGCTTCGCCGGGCGCATCCACAGTGAGGCCGCGCGGCTGCTGAACCTGATCAACGACATCCTGGCCCTCTCCCGGCTGGACGAGCGGCGCGGCATCGGCGAGAGCGAGAACATGTCGCTGCTGGCCGCGGCGCAGGAGGCTGCGGCGGGGCTTGAAGTCATCGCCCGGGAGAAGGGCGTGGAATTGCATGTGACCGGCGACAGCGGCCCCGTGCGCGCCTACCGGGTGCTGCTGGGCGAGATGCTGTATAACCTCATCGACAACGCCGTGAAGTACACCCCCGCCGGGGGCAGGGTGGACGTGCAGGTGAAGGGCACGCGGTGCATGGTGCGCGATACCGGCATCGGCATCCCCGCCGAGCACCAGGGCCGCATCTTCGAACGCTTCTACCGGGTGGACAAGAGCCATTCCCGCGCCACCGGCGGCACCGGCCTGGGCCTGAGCATCGTCAAGCACGGCGCGGAGATTCACGGCGCGGAGATTCGCCTCGACAGCCGCGAGGGCAGGGGCACCTGCATCACCCTGGAATTTCCGCCGCTTGCGTGATCGGCGCAAGTGTGCTATACTTTCTCCCGGTAATACTTCTTGGAGGAAATGAACATGAAAAGAGCGCTTTCCATGATGCTGGTTCTGGCCCTGGGCCTGCTGGGCTTCGCCATGGCGGAGGCGGTGGATTTGACCGGCGTTTGGTATTTGAACATCGTTGAAACCGAGGGCATGCAGCTGGATCCCGCCATGATCGGCATGGAGATGACCCTGAGCCTCAACGCCGACGGCAGCGCCGAGATGGACAACGGCGGCGAAATCGAAGCCGGCTGGAGCTGGACCACCGTGGACGGCGTGGCGCAGATTGCCGACGCCTCCGGCGTGGCCTTCGCAGCCAGGCTGGACGGCGGCAATATGGTGATCGCGAACCCCGACGCGGGCATCACCATGATCTTCGGCCAGGAAAAGCAGGCATTGCAGCTCTATGTGCCCGCAGCCGTGGAGGAAAGCCCCGCCCTCTCCGATTTCGAGGGCAGCTGGAACGCCGCGCTGATCGACATGATGGGCATGCAGGTTTCCATGGACGCCATCGGCATGCAGCTGGTGGTGGAGATCGCCGGCGAAACGGCCAAGGTGACCAGCAATGAAGACGGCGCGGAGCTGCGCTATGAGGCGCCCGTGACCCTGGAGGGCAATACCCTGACCGTGGCCGCCGTGGACGACCAGATGCCCATGACGCTCAGGCTTCAGCAGGACGGCAAGATCGTCTTCGCCGAGGAGAGCGACGGCATGGCCATCACCATGTACTTCGAAAAGATTGCATAAGCGCATGCGCGAAGCCCCGGTTCCTGCGAACCGGGGCTTTTGTTTTGACAGGATGCATTTGCGTTGATATAATGGATGCTGTGTTACAAAAATCCCGCTGAGGGTTATCTATATGCAGACCATATTGAGGAGCAGATTCCATGAATTTGAATGAACTGAAGGCAAAACTGACCGAAGCCAATTACGTATTTGACGATACCCTGGCCACCGTGCTGGCCGTGGCGCTGCAGCTGGGCCGGCCCCTGCTCATCGAAGGCGCCGCCGGCGTGGGCAAGACCGAAATCGCCAAGGTCATGGCCCAGGCGCTGGGAAGGGAGCTTGTGCGTTTGCAGTGCTACGAGGGCCTGGACGAGAGCAAGGCCCTGTACGAGTGGAACTACCAGAAGCAGCTTCTGTCCATCCAGGTGAACATGGCGAGCGAGGACAAGGATGAGCTGACCCGCAGCCTCTTCAGCGATGACTTCCTGCTGGAGCGCCCGCTGCTCAAATCCATCCAGTCCGAGGAGCCGGTGGTGCTTTTGATCGACGAAATCGACAAGGCCGACGAGGAGTTCGAGGCCTTCCTGCTGGAGATGCTCTCCGAAATGCAGGTGACCATCCCAGAGGTGGGCACCATACGCGCAAAGAGCATCCCCTTCGTGGTGCTCACCTCCAACCGCGCCCGCCCGCTGTCCGAGGCCCTGCGCCGCCGCTGCGCCTACCTGTACATCCAGTATCCGGACCTGGACAAGGAACTTCAAATTCTGCGCAAAAAGCTCCCTCACGTGGACGACCGTCTGCGTTTGCAGGTGGCCCAGGCCGTGCAGAGGCTGCGCGACAACGAGGCCATCCTGAAGAAGCCCTCCATCGCCGAAACCCTGGACTGGGCCGCGGCGCTGGATGCGCTGGGCATCCGCGAGCTCAGCCCCGAAGCCCTGCGCCAGACCGCCGGCTTCGTGCTCAAAAACAGCGAGGATCTGGATTTGATCGGGCAGACCCAGGACGAAAAGTGCGGCTGCGGCCACGACCACTGCCACTGCGGAGGGCATCACCATGCCTGATTTTGGCGTGTACCTTGAAAAGATTTCCCACTTTTCGCGGCTTCTGCGCCGGGAGGGGCTGACCATCGGCCCCCGGGAAACCGAGGACGCCTGCCGGGTGATCATCGAGCTGGGTTTGGAGGACAGGGAGCTGACAAGGACGGCGCTGCGCACCGTGTTCGCCAAGTCCCGGGAGGAGCAGCTCTGCTTCGACCGCTGCTTCGACAACTTCTTTATCTCCGAGGAGATGATGAAGGCGCGGGCGCAAAAGCAGCTTGAACAGCAGCAGCAGTTTGAGCAGAACCGCGAGGCCGCCGAGGAGGAGCTGCAGATCAACGGCGAACCCATGGACTTATCCGACGAGCAGAGGGATACCTATGCCGCCATGTCCGATGGCGCCCGCGACCGCCTGCGCCGCTTCATGGACACCTACAAGGACGCCGCCGCCCGCAGCCCCGACCTGTACAATAACTTCATCCATTCCGTGTTCACCAAGGTGATTCTGGAGGAGCAGATGCGCATGGAGGACGCGGGCCTGGGCGTGGAGGAGGCCGACCCGGATTTCGGCCTGATGTTTCGGGACATCTCCCGCTTCAAGGACGCGGAGATTCCCAAGGCCATATCCATCATCCAGAGTATTTCCCAGCAGATCAACGGCGAGCTCTCCGCCAAGCGGAAGAACCACGGCCATTCCGGCAAGCTGGACTTCCGCCGCACCATACGCAAGGGCCTGGAGACCGGCGGCAGCTTCTACCGCCTGAAGTACAGGAAGAAGCGCACGAGGCGCAAGCACCTGGTGCTTTTGTGCGATGTGTCCGGCTCCATGGTGCAGTTTTCGGAATTCGCGCTGCGGTTCGTGCAGAGCCTCAACCATGTGTCCGAGAGCAGCAGGGTGTTTCTGTTCTCCGAGGAGCTGTTTGAGGCCGATCCCTTCAGCCTTCAAAATATGGATTTGTTCCGGGAATACGTGCGCAAGTCCGGCCTGTACGGACGCGGAACCGACCTTGGACGTGCGCTGGAGGATCTGTGCGCCGTGCGGCCCATGGCCCTCACCGACGCAACCACGCTGCTCATCCTCTCTGACGCAAAGACCGTGGACCAGATGCGCGCCGTGCGGCACCTGATGGAAGCCAAGCGCTTGGCGGGCAGGGTGATCTGGCTGAACCCCATCCCCGAACACAAGTGGCATCACTTGAAGAGCACCCAGGCCTTCAACCAGGTGTGCACCATGGTGAGCTGCTCCACGCTGGGCGCGCTGGCCGCGGCCTGCCGCAAGCTGGCGGATTGAGAAAAGATATACGAAACCCGACCTGTCCGCAGGCCGGGTTTTAATAATTCTCAAACAAAATTCAGATAAATCCCAAACAGCCCCCGCCTATAATGGGTATCGTTGAAAGCGAGAAAACATCGAGAATACGGAGGTTGATTGTGATGACGAAGAAGAATTTCATGTTCCTGGTGCTGAGCGTTGTGGGCGGCCTGCTGTTTGCGATGGGCATGTGCATGTGCCTGCTGCCGGAGTGGAACGCCTTTAACGCCGGCGTGGTGGTCACTGCCCTGGGCGCGATCGTGCTGCTGGCCATCGGCCTGGTGCGCTGGATCATGGCGGGCAAGCCCATTCCCACCATCAACTGGAACCGCGTGGGCAGGATCGCCTACTGCGTGGCGGCCTGCCTGGTGCTGGGCGCGGGCATGGCGATGATCATGGCCTTCGAGGGACTCTTCATCCCCGGCATGATCGTGGGCGTGGTCGGCATCGTGCTGCTGCTGGGCCTGATTCCCGTGTTCAAGGGTTTGAAATAAGGAGGATATGAAAATGGCTAAGAATAAGATCGCTCAGGTGAATGAAAAGATTGCAGAGACCGTGGTTGAGGGCTACAAGAAGATCGAGGACGGCGTGGTCGGCGGCTACAGGAAGATCGAGGACGGCGTGGTTTCCGGCTTCAACAAAATGACCGACAGGTTCGTGGATCAGTTCCTGACCCGCGAGGGCGAAACCGTTGAGCAGGCCAAGGCGCGCCTGAACGGCGAAGACGAGGAGAAGTAAGCAAGGGCGGGGCGGCAGGCTCCGCTTTTTTTGTGCGGTTCCCCGCCGCGTAAACAAAATTCAAATATTTGTGTGCTATCATGGGGGTATCAGGAGGAGGATGCACATGTTCAAGATCCTTGTTGTGGAGGACGACCGCGACCTGAACCGCTCGGTCTGCGCCTTTTTGAATCATTCCGGCTACGAGGCCACCGGCTGCATGGACGCCCGTCAGGCCTACGACGCCATGTATGAAACCATGTTCGACCTGATCGTTTCGGACATCATGATGCCCGGCATCGACGGCTTCGAGTTTGCCCGCAACGTGCGCGCGCTCAACGAAAATATTCCCATCCTGTTCATGACCGCCAGGGACGACATCGCCTCCAAGCAGCGGGGCTTTCGCATCGGCGTGGACGATTACATGGTCAAGCCCATCGACCTGGACGAGCTGTTTCTGCGCATCGGCGCGCTGCTGCGCCGGGCGAAGATCGCGTCCAGCCGCAAGCTGGAGGTGGGGAAGTTCACCATGGACGCGGACGAGTTCACCGCGGAGCTGGACGGCGAGGAGATTCCCATGACCGTGCGGGAGTTCAACATCCTGTACAAGCTCTTATCCTATCCCAAAAAGACCTTCACCCGCCAGCAACTGATGGATGAATTCTGGGACGCTGAATCCGAAACCGCGCCCCGGGCCGTGGACGTTTACATGACCAAGCTGCGCAGCAAGCTGGCGGACTGCGATGATTTCGAAATCAAGACCGTGCACGGGCTGGGCTATAAGGCGGTTTTGAAATGAAAGGACGGATGCTGAAGTGAAGCGCATTTTGAAGGCCGTCAACAGTTACCTGGTGTTTTTCCTGATCGCGGCGTTCCTGGTGACCTGCTGCATCATGCTGTTCACCAGCATGCTCACCGCTTCGCTGGGCGTGGTGCTGACGGATGAAAACCTGCACGTGGCGGCGAAGCTCACCTTTGCCAACGTGATTCTGCTGAGCCTGCTGTTCACCCTGTTCGACGCCCTGCGCCGCAAGCTCACCGTGGGGCGCACGTCCAGGCGCATCGCCGAGGCCGCGAAGAAGATCGTGGCCGGTGATTTCTCCGTGCGCGTTGCGCCGCCCAGCCGCCTGAGCACCGACGAAAGCTTTACCGAAATCGTGGACTGCTTCAACCGCATGGCCCAGGAGCTGTCCGGCGTGGAAACCCTGAGAACCGATTTCATCTCCAACGTGTCCCACGAGATGAAGACCCCGCTGGCCGCCATGCACAATTACGGAACGCTTTTGCAGACACCGGATTTGCCCGAGGCGAAGAGGCTGGAGTATGCCCGCTGCGTGACCGAGAGCTCCCGCCGCCTGGCGGACATGATGGGCAATATCCTGAAGCTCAGCAAGCTGGAAAACCAGCAGATCTTCCCCAATTCCGAACGGTACAACCTGGGCGAACAGCTGTGCGAGGCGCTCTTGCAGTTCGAGAGCCTGTGGGAGCAGGAGGAGATCGAGATCGAAACCGACATCGCCGAGGATGTGACGGTATGCGCCGACCGGGAGCTGATGCTGCTGGTGTGGAACAACCTGCTGTCCAACGCGTTTAAGTTCACGCCCCGGGGCGGCAAGGTGGGGCTCACGCTCACCGCAACGGAGCATCACGCCGTCGTGCAGGTGCGCGATACCGGCTGCGGCATGTCCGCCGAGACCGGCGCGCACATCTTTGAAAAGTTCTACCAGGGCGATACCAGCCGTGCCACCCGGGGCAACGGCCTGGGGCTGGCGCTGGTGAAGCGGGTGGTGGACATCGTGCACGGCGAAATCAGCGTGGAGAGCGCCCTGGGCGAGGGCAGCACCTTCACCGTGAGGATACGCAGATGAGGCGGCTTGTAAAGCGCCTGCTGTTTCCCCATCCGCTGGTGGCCGGGCTGATGCTGCCCGCGGGGCTGGTGCTGATGGGTTACTGCGCCCTTGCCTGTGAAAACACCCATCCGCTGAGCATCGCATCCTATGTGCTGTCCTTTTGCGGGCTGGTGCTGGCGGCGGTGCGGACGCCGGAGGTGATCGCCTTTTTGCGGCGCTTCCGCCGGGAGAACCGCTATCTTGCGCGCTATTTTTCCGATGTGCGGCTCAGGATGAACATCTCCCTGATGGGCGCGTTCGCCTTCAATGCGGTGTACGCGGCCTTTCAGCTGGGGCTGGGGCTATGGCACCATTCGGTGTGGTTTTATTCCATGGCGGGCTATTACCTGCTGCTGGCCGTGATGCGGCTTTTGCTCATGCGCCATACCCGCAGCCATGCGCCCGGTGAACAGCAGGAGATTGAGTGGCGCAAGTACCGGAGGTGCGGCGTGTGTCTGATGTTCACCACCCTGGCGCTGGCGGTGTTCATCTGCTATTTTGTATGGAATATACGCGAATTCAGGCACCACGAAATCACCACCATCGCCATGGCGGCCTATACGTTCACAGCCCTTGCGCGGGCCATCGTGAACGCCGTGAGGTATAAGCGCTACGGCAGCCCCGCCTTCTCGGCGGCCAAGGCCATATCCCTGGCCTGCGCCGTGGTTTCGGTGCTCACCCTTGAAAACGCCATGCTCACCGCCTTCGGGCAGGAGAGAAGCGAAGGCTTCCGCCAGGTCATGCTGGGCGCGACCGGCGCGGCGGCGGTATTGGCGGTGCAGGGCATCGCCGTGTATATGATCGTAAACGCCGGACGAAAGCTCCGGGGATTCAGGAGAGAATATGAGTGATATGAGTGAGAAAATGAACGCGGGCTTTCAGTACACCTATTCCGCAAAGGAGCAGGAGGAGCTGAAGCGCATCCGCAATAAGTATATCCCCCGGGAAGAGGACAAGATGGAAATGGTGCGCAGGCTGGACGCGCAGGCGTACCGCAGGCCCACCATGTACGCCATCATCGCGGGCGTCACCGGCACGCTGGTGCTGGGCGTGGGCATGTGCTGCTGCATGGTATGGGGACAAAGCGCATTCGTGTTCGGGCTGGGCGTCATCGCGGGGCTCATCGGCATGGGGCTGGCGGCGCTGGCCTATCCGCTGTACATGCGCACGCTCAAGCGGGAGCGGGAGCGCATTGCGCCGGAAATCCTGCGCCTGACCGAGGATTTGATGCGCTGAGGGACGGCAATCCCTCAGGCCCTTCGGGCCAGCTCCCTTTACACAAGGGAGCCTTTTTTGTGTCAATAGAAAACCCCCACTTAGAGTGGGGGTTCCGGAAAGCTTACAGCTATGAGTAATCCACTCGTCAACCCTGTGCTAGAATAGATGCAAGGTCTGGCAACCGCATCAAAAGCGAAAGGAGAAAGACGAATGGACAAGAATAGTTTAGCACATACGACCTGGAATTGCAAATATCACATCGTGTTTGCACCGAAATACCGTAGACAGATAATCTACGGAAAGATCAGAGTAGAGATAGGGAGGATACTGAGAACGCTATGCGAACGCAAAGGGATAGAAATCCACGAAGCGGAGGCATGCCCAGATCACATCCATATGCTGGTAAGCATACCACCAAAGTACAGTGTAGCGGAGATAATGGGATATTTGAAGGGGAAAAGCTCGCTGATGATCTTTGATCGGTTTGCGAATATGAAGTATCGGTATGGGAACAGACAATTCTGGTGCAGAGGATACTATGTGGACACGGTCGGGCGCAATAAAAAAGCGATCGAAGAATACATTCGGAATCAACTAGCGGAAGACAAACAGTATGAACAGTTGACGATGAATGAACTGATTGACCCGTTTACGGGTGAGCCGGGAAAGAAAGGCAAATAAAAGGCAGCCCCTTTAGGGGCCGCCAGTGAACGTGGTGCGGCTGTCAGATCTTCGTGCGCTTTAGCGCTGCCGGTACCATGCCCTTATAGGGCTTAGTCATACCACCGGCTAAGCCGGTGGTCATGATTCATTCCGTGATTTCGCCGGGGTAGGGGAGATTTTGCAGCTTATAGTAGGCCTTGCCCCAGGCGGACAGGTCCTCGATGATGGGCACCAGGGTTTTGCCCAGCTCCGTCAGGCTGTATTCCGTCTTCGGCGGTACCACCGGATAG
>JAGBAU010000084.1 GCA_017938785.1 Clostridia bacterium | reverse complement strand
GCTTCGAAAGCGGCCTTAACGGAGTCGCAGCCAACGATGATGATGTCCTTGCCGGGAACCAGACCAGCAGCCTTGATGGCGTCGATTGCGCCCAGGGCCATGTCGTCGTTCTGAGCGAACAGGATGTCGATCTTATCGATGGACTTCAGCCAGCTCTCCATAACAGCCTGGCCTTCAGCGCGGGTGAAGTTACCGGACTGCTGGCCAACCAGCTTCATGTTGGGATACTCTTCCAGAGCCTTCAGGTTACCGGTGGTGCGGTCTACCTGAGCGGAAGCGCCGGTGGTGCCTTCCATGATGACAACATTGGCTTCTTCCATGCCGATGGTCTTCATGTATTCGCCAGCCCACTTAACCATGCGGTAGCCTTCCTCGATGAAGTCGCCGCCGAAAGCTGCTACGTAATCAATCTGATCTGCGCAGTCCGGGATACGGTCCAGCAGGATCAGCGGGATTTCAGCTTCGTTAACTTCGGTCAGAACTTCCTCCCAACCAGTGTTTACAACGCCGGTGAACAGGATGTAGTCAACGCCCTGGGTGATGAAGGAACGCAGAGCAGCAATCTGGTTTTCCTGCTTCTGCTGGCCATCGGAGTATACGAGCTCCCAGCCTGCTGCTTCGATTGCAGCGTTTACGTTGTCGGTGTTAGCGGTACGCCAGTCGGATTCCTGACCGATCTGAGAGAATGCTACGGTCAGAGCGGATGCATTGGCAGCCAGGCCCATTACCAGAACCAGTGCCAGAACCAGAGTCAACAGTTTCTTCATTGTTGTACCCTCCTTCAAATTTCGGGCATTTGCCCGTTTAATATCATTATAGATACTTTAGGCTTTTACCGAAAGAAAGAGATTTCGGCAATTTGTTCAGAATTTTAGGTTTATTTAACCCAGCGTACACATAGCACGCTGGGTTTGTGTGTTTTTTTCTTGGAAAAGTTAATTATTTTCCGGTTTCTGCCTCAGCGGCCCTCATCCTTGCGGTAATCCCTGGGAGAGAGGCCGGTGTTCTTTTTGAACAGGTAGCTGAAGTAGTGGGGATCGTTGTAGCCCACGGCATAGGCAATATCGCTGGTGCGCATATTGGTGGCGGAAAGCAGCTCCTTCGCCCTGGAGATGCGCACGGCGGTGAGGTATTCGGTGAAGGTTTCGCCCGTCTCCTGGGAGAACACGGTGCAGAAATGGTTGTTGGACAGGGCCACATGGCTGGCCACATCGTGAAGGGTCACATTGGAATCGGCGTAATGCTCGGCGATGAAGGCCTGGGCCTTGCGAATCACGCTGCCGTAGCGGGCCGAGCCCCGGGAATCCCGGAAGGCGATGGCGCGCTGGAGCATGTCCCGGCACAGGGGCAGCACCTCGTCCACGGTCAGCAGGGAATTCTGGGCGCGGAAGGCCTCAGGGATGACCTCCTGGGGCACGCCCTGGCTGTCGCGCACCATGCGGCTGGCGGCCAGCATGATTTCCACGAAGAAGTAGTTGGCCATCATCACGGACTGTGCGGCTGCGTCGCCCATGCCCGCCACATACTTATCCAGGATGGCGTCCACATCTCCCAGGGTGGCATATTTCAGCTGTTCAGTAATGGGCGCTGCATCCATATCCGGCAGGGAAATTTCCTCCCGGCCCATATCCTGAACGCCCATGATGCGGCGCGGATCGTTTTCCGCCTTGCCTGCGCGCAGCTTTTCCAGGATTTCCCGGGCCTTGTGCAGGGATTTGGAGATGTCCTTCAGGCTCTCCACATCCTCGCCGATGGCCACCAGCAGCTTGACGCCCGTAGACCGCTCCACATCGTATCTGGCGGACTGGGCCAGGCCGTAGGCACGTTCCTCCAGGTCGGCGGGGTTGTCGCCCATCACCAGCAGCACAAAACCCATATCGCCGCCGAAGAAGCTCTTGCACAGGTGGGCCGTTCCTCCGCTGCCCTCCGCCAGGCGTTCCAGTACCCCCTGGGCGGTGATCATATCCGCCTCGGATTCCGGTTCAGGCGAAGGGGAGAGCATCATCACCAGGTAGTGGTTGGCCAGCAGGTTCATCTGCATGGAGCGGGCGCTCTTGAGCACGCGCTCATAGTTGGCGCCGCCGTAGAGCTCGGTGAGCAGCTTTTCCTTCAGGATGCGGCTGGACGCGGCCATCTGTTCGCGGTAGGCCAGGAAGCTGGCCTGGCGGCGCTTGTCCTCCTGGATGCGCAGGGCGATGCGCTCCAGTACGCCCCGCAGCTCCTGTCCGCTGACGGGCTTGAGCAGGTATTCGATGACGCCCAGGGAGATGGCCTCCCGCGCATAGGCAAAATCATCGTAGCCGCTGAGGATGATGATATACACCCAGGGCATGGTGCGGCTCACCTGGCGGCAGAGCTCCAGACCATCCATGAAGGGCATGCGGATATCGGTGATCAGGATATCCGGCTTCACGTCCTGCAGCATGGACAGGGCGATTTCACCGTCCGGCGCTTCACCGGCCAGCACGAAATCCGTCTCTTCCCAGGGGAAGTTGGAACGTATGCCCTCCCGCACGACGATTTCATCGTCCACCAGAAATACCTTGTACATCGCTGCTCCTTTTCCTCACACGGCACGTATCTTGTAATCAATGAAAAAGCTGTGCACCCAATCATTCATCATCCAGAAACTGAACGACATCGTTGGGGGTACAGCCGATGATCAAACAGAGTTTTTCCAGAGTAATCAATGTAATGTTCTTTCCCTTCTTCAGGGAATCCAGGGTCTTGTTATCAATGCCGTTTTTCAGCAGCTGATACTGGGTGACGCCTCTTTCCTGCATCGTCTTCCAAAGCGGGCTGTAATCGATCATCCTGTATCACCGCCTTTAATATTTCCCTTATACTTCTATGCTCATTATAGAAAAGAAACCCGGGGAAACATATTGTGTATATATCCACAATAAAAGAAGCCATTCCGAATGGAACGGCTCCCGCAAAACATATTCAGTTATACAGTCCGATATCGCGCACCGGCACCTTCAGGCTCACAACGGTGCCCTGGCCCTGCGCGCTTTCAATTTCGATGCCCTGGGGCAGGTTGTAATAGAGCTGGATGCGCTTGTTCACGTTGAACAGGCCGTAGCCGGCGCTCTCGCCGCTGTCGGCGTCCAGGCCCCGGCGCACCTGTTCCAGGCGTTCCGCCGTCATGCCCGCGCCGTTGTCCTGAACCTGCAGCACCAGCATGCCGCCCTCGATACAGCCCGAAACCTTCACAAGTCCGCGGCCGCGGCGGTGCTTTACGCCGTGGTAGATGGCGTTTTCCACCAAAGGCTGCAGCACCAGCTTGAGCACCTGGATGTGGTACAGCTCCTCAGGAATCTCGATTTCGTAGTCCAGGATGTCCCTGTAGCGGATCTTCTGGATGGTCAGGTATCCGGTGAGATGCTTGATCTCCTCGGACAAAGGAATCCAGTCCTTGCCCTGGCTCAGGGAGATGCGGAAGAAGTCCGACAGCGCCCGGGTGATATGGATAACCTCTTTGCTCTGGCCCGCCTCCGCCAGCCAGACGATGGCGTCCAGGGTGTTGTACAGGAAGTGAGGATTGATCTGGGCCTGCAGGGCGCGCAGCTCACTCTTTTTCAGGTTCTCCTGCTCCCGGCGGTTTTCATCGATCAGCCCCTGCAGTCTGCCCGCCATGGAGTTCAAACTCTCGGTCAATTCATGCAGCTCCGTCACCGACGTTTCCGGCGCGCGGGCCTGCAAATCGCCGCCCGCCAGCTCTCCGGCGAAGCGCTCCAGGCGGGTGATGGGCTTGTGGATGGCATGGGTCAGGGACCTCTGGGCCAGAATGGAGAACACCAGGGTCACCGCCAGCAGCGCCACCAGCAGCACCGTCACCACCGTAAGCGTAGATTGCAGCCGGTTGCTGGCCTGGGCCGCCAGGCCGATTTCGCTGTCGGCGTATTCCGCCAGCATGTCCGCCACCAGGGAGGAAACATTGCGAACCTCCTCCAGCAGGGCCTCGCTCTCGGCGATGGACTGCTCCGTGCGGATCAGTTCGCCCATGCGGTCGATGTAATTCACCAGGGTATTCATGGTGCGCCGGGCAACCTCCAGGGAGGTCACGTTGTCCGGATCCGCAGACCGGGCCAGGGTGTCGATCTCTGTATTGACATGCTCGATCATGGCATACTGGTCTCCGCCGTCAAAGCTCTTGTGGCCGGCCACCACATACCACATCTCATCGCCGATCTGGGTCTGCACCAGCGGCTTCAGCGAGGAAACCCGCTCCACCTGGCGGATAACGCCGTGGTAGCTCTGGGCGTAATAGAGCATCATGCTGACGCTGACCACCGCAGGTATGAGCAGCAGCACGATCAGGATCATGAACGCGGTGCGAAGCCGGCCGGAGATGCTCTCTCCTGCGCTCAGCCGGGAGAGCAGCCGGTCCATCAGGCCGCGCATATCAGTAACCCCTGGGCGCGATGGCGTCCAGGTTTTCATCGAATTCGGTGAACACTTGCTCCTCAGAGTAGGTGTTGCGGGGAATCTTCTCCCCGGCGGCCAGCTTCTTGGCCAGTTCCATCACAGTTTCACCGATCTGGGGCTTGCATTCCACCACGCAGTTGACCTTGCCCTCCTTGAGCAGGTCCACCGCCGCCTGTTCGCCGTCCACGGTGATGATGATGATATCCTTGCCTGGCTCGATTCCCGCCTCCTCCATGGCGGAGATGGCGCCCAGGGTCATGGCGTCGTTGTGGGAATAGAGCACGTCGATCTTTTCATGTTTCTCCAGCAGAGCCTTCATGCACTCCCGTCCCTTGGGACGCAGGAAATCGCCGGACATGGAATCGATGAGCGTCAACCCCTCCACGCCCGCGATGGCTTCCCGGAAGCCCTCGGCACGCTGGAGCATGGGCGTAGAATCGATGGTGCCGGAAAGCTCCACGATGTTCAGATCGGTCAGGCCGTCCCGCTTCATCTTCTCGATCAGGAATTCACCGGAGCTCACGCCCTCCTGGCGGAAGTCCGAACCGATAAAGCCCGCGTACAGGCTCTCGTCCTCGGTGTGAATCATGCGGTCGGTGGTCAGCACGGGGATACCCGCGTCCTTCGCCTCCTGCAGCACGTTGTCCCAGCCGTTTTCCACGATGGGCGAAAAGGCTATCACGTCCACCTGGTAGGCAATGAAGGAGCGGATGGCCTTAATTTGACGATCCTGCTTCTGCTCGGCGTTTTCGTACATCAGCGAAACCCCGGCCTCCTCGGCCGCGGATTTGATGGATTCCGTGTTCGCCAGCCGCCATGCGCTCTCCCAGCCCAGCTGGGAAAAGCCCAGCAGCAGGGACTGCTGTTCCCCGGCGGTTTCCTCATTCCCGCCCCCGGACGCGCCGCAGCCCGCCAACAGGCACAGCAAAAGCAGCATAATCAATATCCTTTTCATGTATCCTCACCCTTTTATCTCAGGTTTTATGGTTCTCCGGGTTGAAAGCATCCCGTTCCAAACCCATTATAGCACATCTGCAAATCCCGTCCACTCTTTGTGTTTCTTGACACTTTTCTCCCCGAAACGTATAATGCTAGTATCAGTCAATGGAGGGATACTCATTGGATATCGTTGTTTTGCTGGTACGCGCACTGCTCCTGGCCCTCTCCTTTATAGGTCTCTGCGCCAGCGTACGCACCGTCTTTAATATCAACCGCTTCATTGCCCCGTATATCGTTTCATCAGGCGTCATCGTCGTCCTGATGATTTCGGGCATGCTGCGGATTCTGGAAATTGCCTTCTGGGCCATCTATGCCCTCGGCTTCATCGGCCTGGTTTACAGCTACCTGGTTCGGCGCCGGAAGCCGGATTTCGGCCTGATCGCCGCCATGGGAGCCTTCTGTTGCTTCCTCGTCTGGCGCTTTTACTTCTGCCCCCTGAACAGCAACGATGATATCTCCCATTGGGGCCTCGTCGCCCGCCATCTGCTGCGCCATGACGCCTTCCCGGATAAGAACGCCACCTATGTATTCTTCCAGTCCTATCCCCTGGGCGCCGCTTCGTTTATCTACTACGTCTGCAAAACCATCGCCAACCACGAGGGCCTGTATTTTGTGGCCTCCAACTTCCTGCTTGCGCCCCTGTTTTTGCCGGTTTTCTCGCTGATTTCCGAAAAACGCAAATCCGGCTATATCATTGGAACCGCGTTGTTCGTATTCCTCTTCCATCACTTCCGGAATATGCTCACGCTCCAGGTGGATGCAACGCTGGCCTTCTTCGGCATCGGCATAATTGCTTCCATTGCATACTACCGAAACAACACAAAGTATGCCCTGCTGAGCGCCATACCCGGCATGATCGCCGTCGTATACATCAAAAACAGCGGCATGTTTTTCGGCTTTATCGCCTCCATATGCCTGGCCTGGAATATTCAGCGCCGGGGCGGAAAGCGCTCCGCCGCATGGAAAACCGGCATCGGGTGTATCCTGGGCTTCGTATGCGCCTATCTGCTCTGGATACTCCACATTCGCCTGAGCTTCCCGGCGGCGCTGGAATCCAAGCATGCCATATCCATCAGCGCCTATGCCCATGAGCTTTCCGCAAAGGGCGCAACCGTTGCCGTTCAGATTCTGAAGGTTCTGGTTCAGAGGCTGTTCGGCTTCTCCCTGGACCAGATCTTCACCCTGGCTTTCACCCTCGGCTGTGCAGGCATGATTGCCTACGGCTGCCTGGCGGTTCCCTCCCACCGCGGGGAATTGCGCAAATATTGGCGCGCATTGCTTGCCTGCGCTGCGGTCTATGGAATCTGGTTCATCCTGCTGTGCGGCATGTACCTGTTCTCCATGCCGGAAGAGGAAGCGCTGATGGCCGCAAGCTTCTGGCGATACAACGGCACAGGCACCACCTTCCTGATGGGCCTCACCGCGATAGTCTTCTTCCTCTTCTGGGGCAGGGAAGGCATGCCCCTGCCAAGGCTCTATTCCGTGCTCGTTGCCGGCTGCATGGCATTCATGCTCGCCGTTGCGGTTCTGTACCCGATTCCGAAGGCCCAGAAGATCCTTTCCCCGCTGAAGCGCACAACCGGCTACTTCAGCATGCGCAGCAGAATAAAGGCCGCGCGGGAGGAATACCAGCTTGAAGATGATGACAGGTTCCTCATCTTCTGCAATCCTTCCAGCGATGGATTCGGCGTATACGCCAATTACTACTACCAGGTCAAATACGAATTTGAAACCACCAACATCCTCATGATCGCCGAAAACGACGGCCTCTTCCTGGCCGGTTCCTGGGATGAAAAGGATTTCTACAACGATCTGAGCGGATTCTTTGAAACGGCCCTCTATGAGTGCGACGCCCTCCTGCTCCTGGATTCCTCCGAGCTATTCGAGTCCCAGCTTGAAGCCTTCCTTGAAAGCTATACGGGCGATATTTCCATTATCAAGGCCTACTAATTCACTGCAAATGCCGGAATCTTTCAGGTTCCGGCTTTTTTTATGCCCGGATTTCACCCAGAATTTCGTCAATATCCCCGTGCAGTACCAGCGTGGCGCGCGCATCCGCCTTCGTTTCCTCCCGGTTGATGACCACCAGCTCCCGGCCCCGGAAGTAATCGATGAAGGATGCGGCGGGTTCCACCTCCAGGCTGGTTCCCGCCACGATGAGCACATCACAGTTGGAAATCTCCCGGCAGGCGCCCATACAGGTGTATTTCTCCAGCCCCTCGCCGTAGAGCACCACACTGGGCTTGACGATGCCGCCGCACTTTTCGCACTTCGGCACGCCCCGGGTGGACAGCACCCAATTCAGGTCGTATTCCCGGTTGCAGTCCATACAATGGTTTTCATGGACGCTTCCGTGGATTTCATACACCAGCCGGTTGCCCGCCATGCGGTGCAGGCCGTCGATGTTCTGGGTCACCACGCCGCGCAGCTTCTTCTTTTCCTCCAGCTGTGCAAGCAACCGGTGGGCCGCATTGGGTCGGGCCTCCGGGTGCAGCATGTACGCCCGGTAGAACTCAAAAAACTGCGCAGGATGCAGGTAGAAGAAGGATTGGCTGAGCATCATCTCCGGCGTGAGATCTCCCCACTTCTGCCGGAAGAGCCCGTCTGCGCTCCGGAAATCCGGGATGCCCGAGGCCGTGGATACGCCCGCGCCCCCGAAGAACACGATGCGCTTACCCCGGTCGATGATTTCCTG
>JAGBAU010000083.1 GCA_017938785.1 Clostridia bacterium | reverse complement strand
TTCTTCATTGCGGGAAACTCCTTTGTTGTATGTATTGTGGTGGTATTCTATGTAAGGCGGCACCTGCCGCAGGGGATCAGAAGATGAATTGCTTGCGATTCTGGAATTTCTTCAGGTTTTCCTCAGAATCCTCGCCCACGAAGCCCACCAGCAGGTAGCGGTGCATCTGGTTATCGTAGACGATTTCGTGGTGCAGGCGGAAGCCCTTGATCTTGCCCGTGGTGCTCACGTGGGTGCGGGGGCCGCTGCATTCATGCAGGCGGTCGCCTACGGCGATGTGGTTTTCATCGTGGTAGTGCACCGGCAGGTCGGCGGCGATATCCTCGTTGACCTTGCGTTCCAGCTCGATGAGATCCATCAGCGGGGGCATTTCCTTGAAGGCCAGCACGAAGCCGTGGTGAATGTCATCGTGCTTGCAGATGTCCACCAGCACCGGCTCCATGTGCATTTCGCAAAGGTCCTCGGCGGTGTGGGCCATCAGGCGGTAGTGCAGGGAGGAATGCACGGTTTTCGTGAATTCATCCGGCTCGGGTCCGAAGATGGTGGGACGGGTGACCAGAACCTGTTCGCCCACGCCGATCATCAGGTCTGCATTGCGGGGCAGCAGGGGATAGATCAGGTCGAAATGCTCCACGACGACACGCTTGCCCTGGTGCAGGGCTTCCATGATGGCCTCCGCCAGCACGTGGGGCTGGGTGAAGCCGGTTTCGAAGCGGATGTCCAGGTGGTAGGTGTGGGGCGTGTAGAAGTTGAAGCCCATGCGGGGCTCGTTGATGTCCAGTAGGGGCAGGGGGCGCACGTTCACGCCGTCATCATCGTTGGTGAGCTCCAGGCCCGGGAACATGCCCTTGACCAGGGCGCTCTTGCCGGAGCCGGCGTCGCCGATGATGCCGATCAGCTTATCGAAGGGGGTCAGGTACAGCTGTGCAATCTGCATGCCCAGATCGTAGATGCGCTTCTGGCCGCGGGGGGCGAAGAAGGACGCCAGGATCAGGCTCTGTTGCATTCGATGGTATGCCATGTGTTCCCTCCTAACCGTGGTTTTTGATCAGATAATCATAAGTGGTCTCCGGCACCAGGGGCCGGATGGCCGCGAAGTTCTTTTCTTGGAGCAGCGCCCGCACCCGGGATGCGCTGACCGCTTCGCCCTGCGCTTCGCGCCGGGGGATTTCGATGACCTCGATTCCGTGCCCGGGCAGAAGGGCCTTCATCTGTTCATTGTAGAAGCGGGTGACGGGGCAGATTGGTTCCGTGCCCAGGAAGCGGCGGGTGACGCCCAGCGCCGGGGCGATCCTTTCGGCGAATACGCCCACATCCAGACCGCAGTGGATGCCGCCCACCTGCGCCTTGTCCTTGATGAAGTAGCTGGGGAAGGTGGCGGTGGACACCAGGTAGGGACCGGTGAAATGGAAGGAGATATTCTTGATGTCTGCGCAGGCCGCCCGTGCAAGCTCCATGCGCACCTCCGGCGTAAAGGCGCTCTTTCTCTCGGAGAGCACGAACACGTGCAGGTGATCGCACTGCCCGGCGGCGGTTTCGATCAGATAGCGGTGGCCCAGGGTGAAGGGGTTGAAGTTGCCCACGATGGCCCCGATGGTTCCCCCGTGGGGTGCGTCCAGGGAGGCGATGTAGCTCTGCAGCCCGTCCCTTTTGTTCTCCATCAGCAGGCAGCCGGAGGTGCGGTATACGGGATAGAAGCCGAATTCACGGAACATGAACTGGTTGCCCGGCTTGGTGAAGAGCATCAGGTGGTCGTGTCCACGGCTGAAGGCTTCCCGGCGAAGCTCGGTGATCAGCCGGGAGGTCAAATCCTCGCCCTGGTGCAGGGGGGATACGGCGATGCACTTGAGGGTGGCAACCTCCAGCGAACCGGCGGCGATGATTTCGTCATCCTCGATGAGCGCGCAGGAGAAATCGACGCCCTCGTCGTAGGTGAGGCCGCAGTCCTTCAGGAAGGCTTTCAGGCGGCTGAGCATCGTTCCCCGCATGGGGCTGCCGGTCTCCAGATACATGCCCATACCTCCCTGTTTATCATGCTTAAAGTATAGCAGAATTTGCCTATCTTGTAAATGAAACATAGTTGTCAAATGGAGAATTCTATTATATAATAATCGTTGAATGATCTATATCAATTCATGACTGCTATCTATAGAAGGGGACGAAAAAACATGGGTGAACTTGTGAAGCGTGCAGTCGCCGGTACCATGGAATCCAGCGACGCATATGTGGAGCTGGAGCCCGGCGTGAACGGCATCGAAATCGATATCGATTCGGTGGTCATCAACCAGTTTGGCGACCAGCTTCGGGAGGTTGTGCAGGATGTGCTGCGCGAACAGGGCGTGGAGAATGCCAAAGTGAAGCTCATCGACCGCGGCGCGCTGGATTGCGTGATTCGTGCCCGTGTGGAAACCGCCGTTGTGCGAGCGAAAGGAGAGTAAGCCATGCGTCGTTCCATGCTTTTCCTGCCGGGCAATACGCCCAATATCATCGTAAACGGCGAAATCCTGGGCGCCGACGCCGTCATCCTCGACCTTGAGGACGCGGTTGCACCCACCGAGAAGGATTCCGCCCGCATTCTGGTGCGCAACGCCATCGGCCGCATGGGCTTTGGCAAGTGCGAGGTCATCGTGCGCATCAATTCCATCGACACCGACTTCTGGAAGAAGGATTTGGATACTATCATTCCCGTGAAGCCCTCCCTCATCATGCCGCCCAAGACCAGCTGCGCAGGGGATGTGCTGGCCGTGGACGAATACATCACCATGCTCGAAGAAAAGCTGGGCATGGAGAAGAACACCGTGGGCCTGATTCCGCTGATTGAAACCGCCCTGGGCGTGGAGAATGCGTTCAACATTGCCTCCGCATCCGGGCGCGTGAAGGCCATCTTCCTGGGCGGCGAGGACCTGACGGCAGACCTCCACTGCAAGCGCACCAAGGAGGGCAACGAAATTGCCTACGCCCGCAGCCGCATGGTGATGGCTGCCCGCGCCGCAGGGGTAGAGGTCTACGATACGCCCTTCACCGACGTAAACGACGACGAGGGCATCTGGGTGGACGCCCAGTACGCCAAGAGCCTGGGCTTCACCGGGAAGAGCGCCATTTCGCCCCGCCATGTGAAGGCCATCAATTCCGTGTTCAGCCCCAGCCAGAAGGATATCGACTACGCCTACGAGGTGATGGAAGCCATCCGCATTGGCAAGGAACAGGGCAAGGGCGCAGTGGCCCTGCGCGGCAAGATGATCGACGCACCCATCGTGGCGCGCGCCCAGCAGACCATCGCCATGGCCGAAGAACTGGGATTGGGAAGGAGTGAAGCCTGATGCAGACCAAGCAGGTAAAGACCCTTCGGGAGGCCATCGAACTGGCCGGCCTCAAGAGCGGCATGTCCATTTCCTTCCACCACCACCTCAGAAACGGCGATTACACCCTGAATATGGTGATGGAAGAAATCGCAAACCTTGGCATCAAGGATTTGATCCTGAATGCCAGCTCCGTATTTGATATTCATGCGCCCGCGCTGGAGGAGCACATCCGGAACCACGTGGTGCGCAAGATTCGAACCAACTACATGTCCGCCGGCCTGGGCCACCGCATCAGCGAGGGCCTGATGGACGAGCCCGTGGAGTTCCGCACCCACGGCGGTCGTCCCCGGGACATCTCCCTGGGCATGACGCCCATCGACGTGGCCTTCATCGCAGCGCCCACCGCCGATACCGCCGGCAACTGCTCCGGCAAGTACGGCCCCAGCGCCTGCGGAAGCCTGGGCTACGCCTTCCCGGACGCCCAGTACGCTAAGAAGGTCATCGTCATCACCGACAACCTGGTGCCCTATCCGATGCTCGGCTGGTCCATCCCCGAAATCTATGTGGATTACGTGGTGGAGGTGGACGCCATCGGCAACCCCAAGGGCATCGTCTCCGGCACCACCAAGATCACCCGCGACCCCGTGGGCCTGGTGATGGCCGAGCGCGCCGTGCAGGTCATCCAGCACTCCGGCCTTTTGAAGGATGGTTTCTCCTTCCAGACCGGCGCGGGCGGCGCATCCCTGGCAGCGGCCAAGTTCCTGATGGACGTCATGGTGAAGGACAAGATTCAGGGCTCCTTCGCATCCGGCGGCATCACCGGCTACCTGGTGGACATGATGAACGCGGGATGCTTCAGGTCCCTGATGGACGTGCAGTGCTTCGATTTGAAGGCGGTTGAATCCATCCGCTCCAATCCTGCACATCAGGAAATTTCCGCCATGCAGTACGCCAGCCCCTCCGCGGCCAGCGCCGTGGTGGACAAGCTGGACGTGGTCATCCTGGGCGCAACCGAGGTGGACACCGACTTCAACGTCAACGTTCACACCGATTCCAACGGTTCCATCATGGGCGGCAGCGGCGGCCACAGCGATACCGCAGCCGGCGCAAAGCTCTCCATGATCATCGCGCCGCTGTTCCGTGCGCGTCTGCCCATCGTCACCGACCGCGTGAACTGCATCTCCACCCCCGGCCGGGACATCGACGTGCTGGTCACCCAGCGCGGCGTGGCCGTGAACCCGAAGAATGTGGAGCTCACCCAGCGGCTCAAGGAAGCAGGTCTTCCCATCGTGGATATCCACGAGCTCAAGGAAATCGCCGAGCGCATCACCGGCAAGCCTGCGAAGATCCGCAAGGGCGAAAAGACCGTTGCAAATGTAATCTATAGAGACGGCACTCAGATCGATACGATCATGAGCGTACCGTCCAAGTAAGGAAGGAGTTCAAACTATGAGAATCATCGAAGCCGCAAAGGTGACGGAGGTTGTACGCAAGCTGTGCATCGAAGCCAACTGCCACCTGACCAGCGATCTGAAGGACTGCATCACCAGCTGCCGGAAGTGCGAAACCTTCCCGGTTGCCCAGGGCATCCTGGACCAGATCATTGAAAACTATGAAATCGCCGACGCCAACAATGTGCCCGTTTGCCAGGACACCGGCATGGCCTGCGTGTTCATCGACGTTGGCCAGGATGTGCACGTAGAAGGCAGCCTGGAAGCCGCCATCCA
>JAGBAU010000082.1 GCA_017938785.1 Clostridia bacterium | reverse complement strand
CTTCGTCAACATGGTTCTTACCTCTTCCACCTGCTACGGCATTACGCTGATGGAAATCATGGGCGTTGCAAAGACGGTATCCGCCCGCAGCAACCGTCCCTTCGAGGTTTACATCGTCCTGATGATTGCCTACTGCATTTTCACTTATCTGATCTCCTTCATCTGCAAGGCGATCGATAAGAAGATCGAAATCAAGCTGTAAAGGAGGGTCATCATGCAGGTATTTGATTTTGCCGCTTATTCCCGCTTCAAGTGGAGCGACATGCGCATGATTTTCAAGGCCGCTGGTCTGACTCTTCGAGTCACGCTGATTTCTCTGGCCATCGGCACCGCATTGGGTCTAATCCTGGGTCTGATCCGCTGCGCCAAGAACAAGACGCTCAACAAGCTGCCCCTGATCCTGATTGAACCCCTGCGCAACTCTCCCCTGATTGTGCAGCTGTTCCTGGTGTATTTCGGTTTGCCGAGCATGGGCCTGCGCATCAAGGCTATGGAAGCCGCACTGCTCACCCTGTCTCTCAATACCGCCGCCTTCTTTGCCGTTCTGGTGCATGCTTCCATCATCGCCATTCCGAAGGCACAGTGGGAAGCCGGTTATGCCCTGGGCTTCAACAAGTTCCAGATTTACATCAACATCATCGCCAAGCAGGCCATCCGTCTGCTGATTCCGCAGGCAATTACCCTGTATATCTCTCAGCTGCAGTGCTCCTCCCTGGTATCCTTCGTAAGCCTTATGGACCTTGCAAAGGCCGGCCAGCAGGTCGCTCAGAAGACGATGCTGCCCTTCCTGATTTTCGGTATCGTTGCAGCCATCTACTTTGTAATTTCCTATCCGCTGGCCCAGTTGGCCAAGTATCTTGAGAAGCGCACCGGCTTCACGATTTGATGCAGGAGGTAGAACATCATGGCAATGATCGAAGTCAAAAATATTACCAAGAGCTTCAACGTGAAGAAGTTCAACAAGGAAACCAATAAGTACGAAAAGGACATCCTGACCGTTCTGCGTGATTTCACCGTTGATTTCACCCAGGAAGGCGTTACCGTTCTGCTGGGCCCCTCCGGTACCGGTAAGTCCACCCTGCTGCGCTGCATCAACGGCCTGGAAACCGTTGACAAGGGCGACATCCTGGTAGACGGCCTGTCTGTAAAGGAAAAGAAGAACCTGGGCAAGATCCGCCAGACCTGCGGCATGGTATTCCAGCAGACCGTTCTGTTCCCTCACAAGGACGTTCTGAACAACCTGACCATGGCTCCCATGAAGCTGCTGGGCATGTCCAAGAACGATGCTGAAGACCGCGCCCGCCAGCTGCTGGACAAGGTTGGCCTGCTGAGCAAGGAAAAGGCGCATCACAACGAGCTCTCCGGCGGTGAGCAGCAGCGTATCGCCATCGCCCGCGCACTGATGATGAACCCCAAAGCCCTGCTGCTGGACGAAGTTACCTCCGCACTGGACCCCGAGATGACCAGCGAAGTTCTGAAGATCCTGGAGCAGTTGGCCGCTGAAGGCGTTTGCATGCTGGCCGTTACCCACGAAATGACCTTCGCACGCAGCGTATCCAGCCGCATCCTGTTCATGGACAAGGGCTCTCTGGTATGCGATTCTCCCACCGAGGAGTTCTTCACCGTACATCGCCGCGAAAACGAGCGTATCGCCAACTTCCTCAAGTTCATCGGCGAGTGATGAGGCATCACAGCCAGCTGGCTGCCGCGTTTTAGCGACGAACCCGTGCCCCCATAGATCAAAGGGGCACGGGTTCTTTGTTTCTTTTCCATATTCTCCATATACCAAAGCACGAAATCCCGCCCCATAGCTTCAAGGGCGGGATTTCTAACATTTGGAGTATTTATCTTTTACTGTGCGTTGTCCGTACCGCCGGTCATTGCATAAGGATTCAGGTAGCGGTCGAGTTCCTCGGCAGTGAGAATGTTGCGGGCAATCAGCTCGTCGCGCACGGAGGTGTTTTCGCGGATGGCAGTCTTGGCGATGTCTGCTGCCAGGGTGTAGCCGATATAGGGGCACAGTGCGGTGATGATGCCGACGGACTTGTTGGCGTAGTCTGCGCAGTGGTCCTCATTGGCGGTGATGCCGGTGATGCAGTTGTCAACCAGGGTGCGAACCGCGCCGGTCAGGCTCTTGATGGATTCGAACAGGTTGTAGAAGATGACGGGCTCGAAGGCGTTCAGCTCCAGCTGGCCGGCTTCTGCTGCCATGGTGATGGTAACGTCATTGCCAACGATGTTGAAAGCAACCTGGGATACAACCTCGGGGATAACCGGGTTCACCTTGCCGGGCATGATGGAGGAACCATTCTGGCGCGGCGGCAAATTGATCTCGTGGAAGCCCGTGCGGGGGCCGGAGGACATCATGCGCAGGTCGTTGCTCATCTTGGAAAGGTTCAGTGCAGCAACGCGCAGAGCGCCGGAGACGGCCACGAAGCAGTCCACGTTCTGGGTGGCGTCGATCAGGTTGGGAGCAGCTTCCAGGTTCAGGCCGCTCACCTCGGACAGCACGGGAACGATGTTCTTCACATATTCCGGATCTGCATTGATGCAGGTGCCGATGGCGGTGCCGCCCATGTTCACATACTTCAGTTCATCGGGAAAGCGCTTCATGCGCACCAGGTCGCGTTCGACCATGGAACGGTATGCGCCGAATTCCTGGCCCAGGCGGATCGGAACAGCGTCCTGCATCTGGGTACGGCCCATCTTCAGGATGTGGTCAAATTCCTTTTCCTTCTCGCCCAAGGCTGCGGACAGGCGCTCCATCTGCTCAATGAGACCCTCCATCAGCTTCAGCACGGTCATCTTGCCCGCGGTGGGGATGACGTCGTTGGTGGACTGGGACATGTTGACGTGATCGTTGGGGTGTACAACGGTGTAATCGCCCTTCTGGCCGCCCAGAATTTCGATGGCACGGTTGGCTACCACCTCGTTCATATTCATGTTATAGGAG
>JAGBAU010000081.1 GCA_017938785.1 Clostridia bacterium | reverse complement strand
GGCTTCAACCTCAACGTTGTGGCCGAAAACGACGGCAGCTGGATTCCCGTATCCGATGCCCCCATCGATCTGCTCGCCGCCATGGAGGATGAAACCCAGTCCCAGCAGCTGATGATGCAGGCCATGGGTGCAGCCATGGGCGCCCTGAGCCAGATGGCCGCCGCCAACCAGACCGTCGCAGCCCTGATGAGCAGCATGATGGCCGGTTAATCCAGAACCAATCGAGCCGCCGTCCGTTCGGGACGGCGGTTTTTCATGGAGGAAGCATGAACATCGAAAGCATACTCGCCTCGGAGCTGAAGCTGAACGAGGAGAAGGTCAAAAGCGTTGTGGCGCTGCTGGACGAGGGCAAAACCGTGCCCTTCATTGCCCGTTACCGCAAGGAGCTTACCGGCGGCATGGACGACCAGACCCTGCGCAGCCTGTCCGAACGTCTGAACGCCCTGCGCAGCCTGGAAAAGCGGGCAGGGGAGATCCGCACGGCCCTGGAAAACCTGGGCGTGCTCACCCCGGAAATCGAGGGAAAGCTCAATGAGGCCGCGACCCTGGCGGAGCTGGAGGATATCTATCGTCCCTACCGGCCCAAGCGCCGCACACGCGCCACCATCGCCCGGGAAAAGGGCCTGGAGCCGCTGGCCAATTTCATCCTGCTCCAGAAGAACGATACCCGGCTCATGGAGGAGGCGGCGAAGCACATCGACCCCGAAAAGGAGCTGCCGGACGCCGAGGCGGTTCTCGCCGGCGCAAGGGACATCCTGGCCGAGCATTTCGCCAACGACGCCCAGCTGCGCAAATCCCTGCGCGCCCTGCAGGAAAAGAGCGGCGTGGTGGAGGTTTCCGCCGCGAAGGAGGAGGACAGCGTCTACCGTGCCTACTATGAATTCTCCGAAAATGTGCGCACCCTGCCGGACCACCGCGTGCTGGCCATCAACCGCGGCGAAAAGGAGGAATTCCTCAAGGTTCACCTGCGTATGGACGATGAAGCCGCTCAGCGGGCCGTATGCGCCCATTTTACCCGCAGCCGGGGAGCATGTGCCCGTCAAATCGAACTGGCCGCACAGGACAGCTGGCAGCGGCTCATCGCGCCCTCGCTGGAGCGCGAGAAGCGCACGGAGCTCACCGACCGCGCAGGGGAAGGCGGCGTGCGCGAATTCAGCCGCAACCTGCGCCAGCTGCTGATGCAGCCGCCGGTGAAGGGCAGGGTCACCCTGGGCGTGGACCCGGGCTACCGCACCGGCTGCAAGCTGGCGGTGGTGGATGAAACCGGCAAGGTGCTGGATACCGGCGTGGGCTATTTCACCCTGGCCGTCCATGAAAAGCAGAGGGCCGCCGCCGAAAAGCTGGTCAAGGGCATGATCCTCAGGCACGGGGTCACCGCCATCGCCATCGGCAACGGTACGGCTTCCCGGGAATCCGAAGCCTTCATTGCGAACCTGCTCAAGGATTTGCCCGCGGGCATCCAGTATGCCATCGTGAATGAGGCGGGCGCGTCGGTCTATTCCGCATCCAAACTCGGCGCCCAGGAGTTCCCGGATTTCGATGTAACCCTGCGCAGCGCCGTGGCCATTGCCCGACGTTTGCAGGACCCGCTGGCGGAGCTGGTGAAGATCGATCCCAAGTCCATCGGCGTGGGCCAGTACCAGCACGATCTGAAGGAATCCAGGCTCACCGAGGCCCTGGACGGTGTGGTGGAGAGCTGCGTCAGCGCCGTGGGCGTGGAGCTTTCCACGGCCTCCGCCGTGCTGCTGGAGCACGTGGCGGGCATCGGGCCGCAGCTTGCGAAGAACATCGTGGCCTACCGCGACGAAAACGGCTTCAAGAGCCGCGCGGAACTCAAGAAGGTGCCCAAGCTGGGCCCCAAGGCCTTCGAGCAGTGCGCGGGCTTTTTGCGCCTGCGGGACAGCCGGGAGGTGCTGGACGCCACCGGCGTGCACCCGGAATCCTACGCCGCAGCCAAAACCGCCATCCGCCTGCTGGGCTATGATCCCAAGGATATGCGCGGCGGCGCGCCGGAGGGCTTCCATGAAAAGGCCGAGGCCTACGGCGTTGCAAGGCTTGCCGAAGAAGCTGGCGTGGGCCTGCCCACCATGCAGGATATTTTAAAGGAATTGCAGCAGCCCGGCCGCGATCCCCGCGAGGATTTGCCGCCGGTTCTACTGCGCAGCGATGTGCTCTCCATGGAGGATTTGAAGCCCGGCATGGAGCTCACCGGCACCGTGCGCAACGTGATCGACTTCGGCGCGTTCGTGGATATCGGCGTGCATCAGGATGGACTGGTGCACATCTCCCGCATGGTCAGCCGCTTCATCAGGCATCCCAGTGAAGTGGTGAAGATCGGCGATGTGGTGAAGGTGTGGGTACTGGATGTGGATGTGAAGAAAAAGCGCATCAGCCTGAGCATGATACAGCCCAAATAAGAGAAGCGGTGCATATGCACCGCTTCTTTTGTGGGTATTACAGGGTCAGGATCTTGTCCAGGGAGAGCTTTGCGTTGATGATCGACTGGTAGGGGAACATCTTGTAGTTGGGCAGGAACTCTACCGTGGCCCACTTGTCATAGCCCACCTTGCGGGAGGATTCCATAACGGCCTTGTAGTCCACATCGCCCTCGAACAGGTCCACGAACATGCTCATGCCCACGCCGTCCGCGCGGCAATCGCAGAAGTGCAGTCTCT
>JAGBAU010000080.1 GCA_017938785.1 Clostridia bacterium | reverse complement strand
TTCTGGATGCGGGCGGATGGAAGGATCTCCCGGCCAGGGACGAGCATAAAAAAGTATTTCAAAGCGAGGTTTGGTATATGAGCGAAAACATGAACAACCAGGATATGGAACTGGAACAGGAGAATATCGTCGTTCTGGTAGACGACGAAGGCAACGAGGTTACCTTTGAACACCTGATGAGCCTGGAGCACAACGGCAAGGTTTATATCTGCCTGGTGCCCGCCGAGCCCGTCGAGGATATCGAAGAGGATGAACTGGTCATCATGCGCATTGAACAGGATGACGAAGGCAACGACTTCTACAGCACCATCGATTCTGAAAAGGAACTGCAGGAAGTTTTCGAGAAGTATCTCGAAATCGCCGAAGCAGACGAAGAGGAAGAATAATCCCATGCACAAAAGAGCCTGAACATCAGGCTCTTTTTCTTATACAGAAAGACCCGTTTCCATGCGGAAACGGGTCTTGATTCTTGGGATTAGCCCTTCTTCTTCATGAAGCTGGGAACATCCGGGGTGAAGCCGCGGCGGGCCTGGGTGCGGGTCTCAGCGGAATCATCGCTGTAGACGCGCTGGCGGCGCGGACGGGGCTCATCCTTGGTGTACTCACGATCGGGATCCTCGTAGCGGCGCTCACGCTGGGAGGTGCGCTGGCGGCGTTCGAAGATGGGAGAAACTTCCTCATCTTCGAAGCTGCGGGCGGGACGCTCGCGGCGGGGTGCTGCTTCCTCGTCTTCATTCTTGTCCAGGAAGGAAGTGGTCTTGGTCTTCTGGTCTGCGAAGGGAGTCTTCTCGAATCCGGTGGCGATGACGGTGATCTTGACTTCGTCGGTCATGCTCTCATCGATGCCTGCACCGAAGATGATGTTGGCCTCTTCATCCGCAGCGGCGGTGATGAGCTGTGCAGCCTCGTTGATGTCGATGATGGAGGTATCGGGGCCGCCGGTGATGTTGATCAGCACTGCGCGTGCACCATCGATGGAGGTCTCGAGCATGGGGCTGGAGATGGCCATCTTGGCTGCCTCGACCATGCGGTTTTCGCCCTTGCCAGTACCGATGCCCATGTGGGCCAGGCCGCGGGACTGCATGACGGTGCGAACGTCTGCGAAGTCCAGGTTGATGAGGGCGGGCATGGAGATCAGGTCGGAGATGCCGGAGATACCTTGACGCAGGGTGTCGTCGGCGATCTTGAAAGCTTCGGTCATGGTGGTGCCCTTGGTGACGACGCTCAGCAGGCGGTCGTTGGGAACCACAACCAGGGTATCGACGTGTGCCTTGAGGCGCTCAATGCCGCTTTCGGCATTGCGCATGCGCTGGCGGCCCTCAAAGAGGAAGGGCTTGGAAACGACGCCGATGGTCAGGATGCCCATATCACGGGCAACTTCTGCGATGACGGGAGCTGCGCCGGTGCCGGTGCCGCCGCCCATGCCGCAGGTAACAAAGACCAGGTCGCTGCCCTTGATGGCATTGGCGATGTCTTCGCGGTTTTCTTCAGCAGCCTTCTGGCCAACTTCGGGGTTTGCGCCTGCGCCCAGACCCTTGGTGACCTTTTCGCCGATCTGAATCTTATTTTCGGCCTTGCTCAGAGCAAGTGCCTGGTTGTCGGTATTCACAGCGATGAACTCAACGCCCTGCAGGCCGGAGTCCACCATGCGGTTCACTGCATTGGTGCCTGCGCCGCCGACGCCGATAACCTTAATCGCAGCGAAATTGGTGTTGGTTACATTGGTATCCATTTCAAATTCAATCACAAGGCATCCCCCTCGTCCGTATAAATTGTCGATCCGGCGTTACTTCCTTTTCTTCAGGAAACCGGTGAGTTTGCTGCCGAAGCTGTCTCCCCTATCGCCGTCGGTGCGCTCGATGGAATCAAAGGTGAGGTCCATCATGCCCAAAGCGGAGGAGTAAACAGGGCTGTTCATCTTTGCAGTCTTGGGAGCGGCTGCCTTCACAGGACGGCCGATCTTCTCTGCAAGGTAGTCGCGTGCGGAGCGCATCATGCCGATGCCGCCGCCGGTGAGATATATCTGAGAACGAGCGCCGAGCATTTCGTCAACGTCGTTTTTCAGCGTCATGTCGATCATGTTGCACAGCTCGTCCATGCTGCGCTCCACGCACTGGCTGACCACTTCACGGGGGAAAGTGAGCCGGCGGCCACGAGCGTCATAGACTTCTGCGAATGCATCCTGGTCGAATTCATCGGGATTGAACACATAGTTACGCTTAATCTGCTCAGCAGCGCGCATGGGTATACGCAGCTGGGTTGCCAGATCCGCCGTGATGTGTCCGCCGCCCATTTGCAGAATGGCGTGATAGATGATGGCTTCGCCGCGGATGACACTGATCTCGGTGTTGAGATAGCCGCAGTCGATCAGCACGGAAACGCGATCTCGATCATCAATGGAGAGCAGCAGCAGGCTTTCGCCCAGGGTGGGAGAAAGGAAGCCCAGGATGGTGATGTTCAGCGCACCCAGAATCTCCTTTACGTCCTCAATGAACTGGGGATCGGCCACGATAAAAGACGTGCAGGCGCGCAGCTTGCCGCCGTGTCCGTTGGGCTCCATGGTCTTCTTGCCGTCGTCCACCTGGAACCAGGCGGGAGAACGGTGCAGAACCAGTCCGCCCTTTTCAGCGATCTTCAGTTCTTCCGCAGCGGCGTCCTGAACCAGGTTCATGGCATCTTCGGTCACGCCGTCTTCGGTGAGGTCCACTTCGGCCTCCGTGGAGCACACATGAATGTACTCGCCGGGAACGCCTACATAGATCTCCTTGATCTTTTCGTTAGCTTCAAGCTCTGCAGCCGCGATCGAATCACGCACACGCTGAATCATCTGGCCCGGGGTATTCCAGTCTCCGTCCTGAAATCCATCATAGGGAACGGTGCCCGTGCCCAGGAACTCAAGGCGGTCAATACCGCCGCTCTGTGCGATGATCGTCACGATCTTAGAGGTACCAAATTCAATGGCAGCTATTTGCGTCTTGCTCATATCAATCTTTCGCCACCTTATCCATCGTGTTCATCATATGGGTATTACTGTAGAATATTATACATGGATTTGATTTCACATGCAAACGCGAAACCGCCGAATTTCGCGCTTTTTCGCAAGTGTCAAAATTGTTTCGAATTTTGACCACGATGCTGTCACGCAAAATACGGCGGATTCTTACAATTATGTCTCGATTGATTGAATGAATAATTATTCTGTCGCAGGGGCGCTCAAGCTGTAGTCGGCCTTGTTGCCGCTGCTCACATCCAGCAGCCCTCCGCGCTCGCCTCTGTATTCCAGATCGGCCACTGCGCTCTTCATCCAGGCCACCTTGTCCGATATTTTGTTCACATCTCCCAGGTTCACGGTGATGCCCGTTCGGGTGATAATCTGCATATTCTGCACATCATCCAGCTTCAGCTCAGAAACATAGATATCTGCTCCATGACAGTTCAGCGCTTCGATCACAGCACAGTAAGCCTGTATCTTTTCTTCATCTGCACGGATCTGCTGGCCCCGTTCGCAGCTCATTGCGTTCATGCCGCTGACATAAACCAGATCCAAATCGGGCACCTCGTCCATGATGCGCATCACATAAGCTTCCGCATCCAGGATGCGTATCTTTCCCATGTGGAGCATCATGGCTTCCCGGTTTCGCACCTTCACTTCCAGACACACGGTATCCGGATATCGGATGGACATATCCACAAATTTGATGCTTCCGGAGGCGTTGATACGGTCCTCAATCTCCTCGCGGTCAACCTTCAGGATGGAGGTTCCGAAGCCAAGCCGTGCGAAGCGCACGACGCTCTCCTTGGAAACCGCGCCGGAATTGCCGGTAACCTCCACGCCGCGCACCACGAATACGAAGCGAAGCAGCAAGCCGCAGCTGATCACCAGCATCAGTAGAATCACGGGGATGATCCATTTTCGATTGCGCCTTCGTCTGCGCATGCCCTTCCCCTCCCTTGTTTCAATATAAATCGTTCTGCTTCTTTTCCGATGCGGATATGTTGAGCAGTATGGCCGTCGCACCCATCAGTATGGAAACCGATGTTCCGCCGGAGCTGAAAAACGGCAGCGGCAGGCCGGTAGTGGGCATCATGCCGATGACCACGGCCACGTTGAGCACGGTCTGCACGCCAATCATCGCAGCGATCCCCGCTGCAAGCATGCTTCCGAAACGGTCCCGGCAGCGGATTGCCACCCGAAGCCCAAAGAACACAAAGCAGCCAAAGAGCGCCAGCACGCTCAGGCAGCCCACAAATCCCAGATCTTCCCCCACCACGGCGAAGATAAAATCCGATTCCGGATACGGCAGGAATGCATATTTCTGCCGCCCCTTCCCCAGTCCCATGCCGAACAGTCCTCCGGACCCAAAGGCCAGCAGTGACTGGGACAGCTGATAGCCCTCGTTGCTCAGATAGGCGAAAGGATCCCGAAAGGACATGAGTCTCGCTCGCCGGTAGGGCTCCGACATGGCGTAATAGCCGCCCAGCACAATGCCCGCAGCGCCCACCAGACCCAGATGCAGCCAGCGCGCGCCCGCCACCATCACCATGACGGCGGAAACGATCAGGATGCTGCCCGCTGTGGACAAATTCGGCTGCAAAAGAATCAGCAGGAACACGATTCCCGGGAAGATAAACGCCGGAACCAGGCCGTTTATGAAGCGGGTCACATCATGGTTTTTCCGGCTCAGCAGCCGCGCAAGATGCAGGATAACTGCATACTTTGCCAGCTCTGACGGCTGGAAGCTCACCGGGCCCAGGCGCAGCCAGCGCCGTGAACCATTGAGCATCTTGCCGATGCCCGGTATGGCAACCAGCACCAGAAGTGCGATGCTGATGAGCAGCAGCGAGGTTGCGAGCTGGGCCTTCGCCAGGATGCGGTAATCTATTTTCAGCAGGAAGATCATCAGCACCGCGCCCGCCGCAATGCCCATCAGCTGGGAATAGACCTCCGACAGGGCGCTGCCCTTGTCCTGTGCATTGTAGTAGCTGGCGGCGTAGAGCACGATGATTCCGCTAAGGATGAGCGCGATGAAGCTCAGGAGAAGACCCCGGTCCACATCGCGCAAAACGTTGTATTTCTTATGCGGCTTTGCCGCAGCTTTCGCCCCGATGGAGGGCTTGAGCATCAAGCCTGTTTGCTCTCCAGGCGGTTGACGATCTCCTTGAAGATGCGGCCGCGGGCCTCGTAATCCTCAAACATATCGAAGCTGGCGCAGCTGGGAGAAAGCAGCACGGTACCGCCTTCCTGTGCGCGGTCAAAAGCGCAGCGAACAGCCTTTTCGAAATCGTAGCCCGCATGCTCCCAGTTATGGAAGCCCACTTTTTCCAGGGTTTCCTCGCACTGCTTGGCGGTTGCGCCGATGAGCACCACGGATTCGATGGGATTCTTCACGATTTCCTCGCACAGAGGCGTAAAATCGGTGTGCTTATCGTAGCCGCCCAGGATGAGCACCGTGGGACGCTTCATGGCACGCACGGCCTGCACAGAGGAATCCACGTTGGTACCCTTGGAGTCGTTGATGAACTGCACGCCGTCCAGCTCGCGCACGAACTCGATGCGATGCTCCACGCCGCGGAAGGTCTTCAGGGTATGGCGCACCACGGGCGCAGGCACGCCTGCAACCATGGCCATGGCGGAAGCAGCCAGCGCGTTCTTCAGGTTGTGCTCGCCGGGGATATAAACCTCATCCACCGGGCAGATGCTCTTGGGCACGTTCTTATCGCCGAATACGATCATGCCGTCGCGCACAAAGGCGCCGTATTCCACTTCCTCGCGGCTGGAGAACCAGGCAATCTTTGCCTTGGTATGGGACGCCATCGCACGGGTCACGGGATCATCCCAGTTGAGGACGACCGTATCGACTGCGGTGGCATTCTCAAAAATGCGTTCTTTGAGGGCGATGTAATTCTCCATGGTGCCGTGGCGGTTGAGGTGATCCTCAGAGATGTTGAGCACGGCGCTCACGGAGGGATGGAACTTGGAGGAGGTCTCCATCATGAA